>CAZYHU010000026.1:0-6724 GCA_964647175.1 uncultured Candidatus Saccharibacteria bacterium | reverse complement strand
TCGTTTGAGAGATTCATCGTTGCTGTATCGATTGCAGCTGCATCGTCTCCATCTTTTACGTTTTTCAATTCTGTGATTTTTTCATTGATGATTGTTTTAGTTGCTTCGTCTAATTTATCACCATATTCACGCAGTGATTTTTCTGCTGCAAAAATACTGGTTTCAGCTTCGTTTCGTTTATCTACGAGTTCCTTTTTCTTTTTATCTTCGTCTGCGTATTTTTCTGCGTCTTCTTGCATTTTCTTGATATCTGCATCACTTAATCCTCCTCCTGATTGTACGGTGATAGATGCCTCTTTGTTACTGGCTTTATCGATTGCTTTAACATTGAGAATTCCGTTTGCATCGATATCGAACGATACCTCGATCTGTGGCATACCACGTGGAGCTGGAGCAATATCTCCCAATACGAATCGTCCGAGAGACTTGTTATCTGATGCCATTGGACGTTCTCCTTGGACAATATGGATTTCTACACTGGTTTGATTATCAGCAGCAGTAGAAAATGTTTGAGATTTAGATGTTGGAATGGTTGTATTGCGTTCGATGAGTTTAGTCGCAACAGATCCCATGGTTTCAATACCGAGAGACAGTGGAATCACATCGAGCAATAACACGTCCTTTACATCGCCTTGTAATACTCCGGCTTGCACCGCGGCCCCCAGCGCTACTACTTCGTCTGGATTGATGGTTCGGTTTGGTTCTTTGTTAAACAGTTTTTTAACTTCTTCGATGATTTTCGGCATTCTGGTCTGTCCTCCTACCATGATGATTTCATCGATTTCTGACATTTGAAACGGTGATGCAGCTACAGCTCGTTTCGTAATCTCGATTGATTTATCGATAAACTGCGCGGCAAGTTCTTCAAGTTTCGCTCGAGTCATCTTGATAGCTAGGTGTGCAGGTACTCCATCGTTCTGAGCGATAAACGGAATATTGATTTCACTCTCCATGGCGGTTGATAATTCATGTTTTGCTTTTTCTGCGGCTTCTTTCAATCTCTGAAGTGCCAATACATCACGAGTTACATCGATACCTGATTCTCGTTTAAATTCATTACCAATCCATGCAATAATCTCGCGGTCGATGTCTTCTCCTCCCATGTGTGCATCTCCGTCGGTTGATTTCACCTCTACCAAGTCCGCTCCAACCTCGAGTACTGAGATATCGAATGTTCCTCCTCCGAAATCGTATACCACGATTTTCTGGTCTTTCTTGCTCCCGAATCCGTATGCCAGTGCCGCAGCAGTCGGTTCGTTGATAATACGTTTTACATCGAGTCCCGCGATTTTACCTGCGTTCACCGTTGCCTGACGTTGTGCATCGTCGAAATACGCAGGTACGGTAATAACTGCCTCGGTGATTGTCTCGCCGAGTTTGGCTTCTACGTCTGCTTTAATTTTACTCAATATCATTGCTGATATTTCCTCGGGAGATTTATCCTCACCACCGAGTTTTACCAATACGCGATCGTCAGATCCCTTGGTAATTGTAAATGGTGAATGAGCCATGTCTTTCGTTACGACATCATCACTGTATTTATGACCCATGTAGCGTTTAATTCCGAAAATAGTATTTTCAGGATTGGTGACTGCCTGGCGTTTTGCAAGTGCTCCGACCATGCGGTCTCCGTTTTTTGCCAATGCTACGATTGACGGTGTTGTTCGTGCTCCCTCGACGTTTTCGATAATTTTTGGTTGACCACCCTCGATAATTGCAACAGCTGAGTTAGTGGTTCCCAAGTCGATTCCAATGATTTTTGACATAAGTTTTTTGTTAGTTAGTAAGTAAGTAATTATTTAATACCAACCCCCTCTGTCCTATCGGACATCTCCCCCTAAAGTAGGGGGAGCAACCCTGTGATGATGTATTGTGACAAGTTTCAACGAAGGTTTGGCTCCCCTACTTTAGGGGAGCTCCGCAAAGCGGTGAGGGGTTGGTTCTAATTCTGAAGCCTCCTTATCTCATCTTGAATTTTCATAATCACTCCATCTAAATTATGGAGAATATCTCCATTCCAGAATCTGATTACTGTACATCCGTAATGTTCCAATAAATAAGTTCGTTCTCTATCATATTCTTGATTTTCTAAATGTTGCGATCCATCCAATTCAATAGCCAATTTTATTTTTGGTGCATAAAAATCTAATATAAACTTATCAATACTGTATTGCCGTCTAAACTTGATACCCATTTTATGATCTCTTAATTGAGTCCATAAAATCTTTTCTGTATCGGTCAGATTAAAACGTAATTCTTTACGATAAGGTTTTATAATTGGATTATTATGTACCAAAACTCTTTTCATGATTTTGAACACAAGGTTTTCGCGGTCGCGAAATACTTGTATGTTTATTAGTATAATGCTATGATAAAAAAAGTCAAGCAATTTAATACCAACCCCCTCTGTCCTATTGGACATCTCCCCCTAAAGTAGGGGGAGCAACCCTGCGATGATGTATTGTGACAAGTTTCAACGAAGGTTTGGCTCCCCTACTTTAGGGGAGCTCCACGAAGTGGTGAGGGGTTGATATTACTTGCTAAATGAACTATGAAAACCAACTATATCGAAAAAATACTGAAAATACTCTCTCAAAACCGTGCAGTTTCCCTGCCGGATTTAGTCGATGAAGTCATTACAGAACCATCAATATCAGCAAAAAACGATGTTAAAAAGGCTCGTAATGCTGCAGGAAGAACAATCAAGTCCCTCACCGAAAACGGCCTCATAGCGAGCCATTTTTCAGGTCAGAACGATTATGCAGTATTGACCCCAGCAGGACGTAAAAAGTCCCTCAGTCTGAAACTCGGCAGTATCACAGAACTCCTCCCGAACTGGGACGGATATTGGCGTATCGTATTACTCGATCTCCCAGAATCCAGAAAGAGCGAACGAGAATCATTGCGATACTTGTTAAAAAAAGCAGGATTCATCTGTATGAAAAACTCGGTCTGGGTGTCGCCATTCCCTTTTGAGCATATGTTTACCAATATCAAGTCAGACCTCGGACTCACCACAGAGATGATGATTATGACGACCAATACACTGGATACCGAAACAGAAACCGAAATTCTAAAAATTTTTGGAAAATAAAAAACGACCTTTAATAATTCAGTCGTTTTTTATGAAAGTGCTACATAGTACACGCTCTAGTATATCTGTGACATAACAGACTCTGGTACTATGGATACTGGTTTCGGTCGTATACGATATATAATCCCATACTGATTAACCTACTCCTATACCACAGTATATCATGCTTTTCCATGTTTTTGTATTATATCGCGAAAAGCACAAAGTTCATAGCAACAAAGTGCATTACCAAGTGAATAATGTCACAGTATCAAGTTACTTGCTGAACACGAACTCGTAGTCCGGAAGCCAGATGTTGTCATCCTGACCGACGTTGCCGAAGAGCCAGGTGCTGCCGTCATCACGACGGTTCACGTGCCAGATTCTGGGACTGCCGTTCTGATCGGGAAGGGATTCCATAGCAACTAATTTATAGGTGCCGTTTGGTTGATCAGTATACATGGTTCGTAATTCTGGACCGACTTGTGGTGGGCAGAGTTTGAGACCCAGCTCTAATGCTCTTTCTTTGATTTTTGAATAGGGTGTATTTTCTGTAAATCCTAATTGTCGTAGTGTAAATGATACAATGTCTATGGTTTCTGATTGTTCTAATGGTTTCATGTGTTCTAACATATGTTTTGCTCCACTTGAAATAGAGTATCCTAAATGAGTTATTTCTGTTTCATATTGCTGTGGGGTTTTAGGTTGTAGTTCCAGTGTAGTACGGAGGATTTTGATTTCGGGGAATTGTTCGTAGAGATGGGTTACGGTTTCTGGGATTTGGTCTGCTATGGTAGGTGACCATGGTCCGATGTAGGCGATTGTGTTTTCACTAATCTTTGTAACATTAGTTGCTACCTGTTCTGGCGTGCAGTTAAAAAGTATTGGGAGATCTGTTTTTAAATCTCTGTGTGATTTTAATTCTACGATTCGTGGGTCTTTGTCATATCCGAAACTTTTGATTGGTTTATGGATTTCATAGAGAAACTGTAATTCCTGTGTTCCGAGTTTGGTATCGATGTACATCTTTTGTTTTGTTTCTGGATTGGTTTTAAAACAACGATTGTAAATACTGGTCAGATATTTCATATCTGCATCTGCTTGTTCATATTTTTCAGCACCGTTTAGGTCTTGGTAGAATTCTTTTGCTGTATCTACCAGTTCTGGTTCCATTTCTTGACGGGGATTTACTCCACGGATTTCACCGATACTGTCTCCAGACATACGGATAGCGATACGAGGTTCTGTGGCTACGCCGTCTTTGTTTTGTGTAAAATATACATAGAAATCTCCGTTTTGTAGTTGTCCCTGTGCTGAACCTTCGGCTGTACACCAGCCTGTGCCTTTACCTTGTAATGCATGTTCTAAAACAGTGTAGTCTGAACCTTGATCATATTTTTTCCATTGACCGAGTAATGATGAACGATCCAGATTTCCTGCTGTTTCTACCTGACCAAATGCATACATTTTTGCAAAGTCTGATGATTGTAATCTGTTTGTTAATTCTGACAGTAAGGCTTCTGATCTGGTTTCGTCGATTGGATATCGTGATGCAAAATCTTGTATTATTGTGTTTTTATGAGATTGTATGTATTCACTGCGTTTTTTATTGCGTTCGTTTTTTAATGCACCTTTTACTGCGAGATCAAAAAACTCTGGTTTAGATTTTTCTGATATAGTTGCAATGGTTTGTTCATCCAATGTTGTAGTGGTTAGTATATCCTGTTCGATATCTGCAGGAAGCACATAATTATCTAATTCCATTTGTTGCTCGATAGATTTACGAACAAAACCCAGAGCTTCGCTGTTTAGTTCTGGAAATGGTGCAATCGTATCATCAGTACGGTTGTTATATGATGGACCGGTGATTGTTTTTGTTTGATAGTCACCCTGTTTGTCTATGTAATCTGTTTCTGTATCATGACGGTTAAACTGACCCATATCCTTGAGAGAACGCACGGTGTAGTATTTAAACCACATTGGGTAATCGTTCGTGGTTGCCAGATATGATAACCACGAATCCAGTGTGCGTTTTTGGATATTGCGTTTTTCGAGGATTGATTGTTTGTATTTTTGTAGTAGTTCACCATCTGACATATCCAGTGGTTGTATCTGATTGGTCTGACCTCGTTCTATGGCGATTCTCTTTTCTGATTCGTACAATGCTTTTGCTAATCTGATCAGTGTTTCATGGTCGTCACCGATTATGAATTCCTGTGTAATCATATGATGTAATAAATCAGCACCTGTTTTTTTACCACCAAACCTCTCTGTTTGCATTATTTTTTCAATACGGTTCAGATAGGTTTGGATTTGAGATTCTTTATTGTTTATTGGTTCTCCTGATACAGCAACAGCTCGTTCTACTGGTTTGGTAGACGAGAGGTTATTATATTTCTGAGACAAGAATTTAAGTGGGTTTTCCATATGAGGGTAGTATATCAGATTGTGTATAGAATGTACAAAAAACCTTATTTCTTGTGAACTACTTATAAAAATCTACTTCTTCGTAATAATATGATTGTTCGATTCCCTTCATAAATACATCACGATCATTAATATCATCTGTCAGAGCACTGCGTAGTAATTCACGAATCTCCAAATCGTTTACATGACTTCGTATCATAGCACTCAAATAATCACTCTTGTCTATTTTTTGCCAATCAATACACTTGCCAAGTCTTTTCTTAAGAATCAGATCAAGCCAAATTCGTGTAGAACGACCATTTCCTTCCATAAACGGATGTGCAATATTCATTTCTGCATATTTTTCAATAATCTGTTCGTAGGTATCTGATGGCATTTCATCTATCTTTTTCAAGATATCAGGCAAGAATAAACTGTTAGCGAATTTAAAATTGTCTTTACTAATATTTTTCTCACGGATTTTTCCTGCAAAGTCATATAAATCCTTGAAAAGATACTCATGAATCTGTTGTAATCCATGTATGGTACCCACCTCAAAAGAATCAAGTTCAGGGCTTGCAAATAACTGCAGTGCGCGTTCTTTACTGATCTGATCAATATTATTCATGTATACATGATACCATATTTTTACATTTTTTTCAATATGATTAATTGAACTTACTGATCTAAAAATTGACGAATTGTATTAATTATGTAGAATCTGTAGTAAATTAAATTTTTAAAAAAATGAATAAAGAAATAACAGATATAGAAATCTTAGAATTTCCAGAAATAAAATACTTTTACGAATTTTCTGATTTATTTGGCAATAGACCTGCACAAACAGAAATAGATTGGATTACTATCAAAACCATGATTCAAAACAAAGAAAAAAAATATTTGGAAGGTTATGAAGATGATGTATATATATCACCTGAAACTAACCATATATGTAATAAAATGTTATCTGTTATTGGAGCAGATAAGGTTAATGAGTGGGTCAAAGAAGCAACTGATCTTTGTGGAGATAAATCGGTTATACAAAATTTTAAATTTTTGTTAATTATAAGACAGTGTACATATGATAATGTTTTTGAAATTATAGGTAAATTACCCTATGAGAAAAAATACAAAAATCTAGTCTATGCAATGATCCAATACCAAGTCGGTCGTGCTGTCCATGATTATGAAGGAGATTAAATTTAAAAAAACAAATATAAAAACCCTAGACAAAATGTCTAGGGT
>CAZYHU010000025.1:6501-6963 GCA_964647175.1 uncultured Candidatus Saccharibacteria bacterium | reverse complement strand
ATTGTGTCATGAGATTCTTGAGCATATTGTTCTACACGTTTCAGGAATGCTTCGCGACCCATATCACGTTTTTTGAGGCCTTCTTTTTCGAGTAATTTTTCTACTTTTGATTGTGTTGCAATTGCCGCATGATCAGTTCCTGGTATCCATAGTGTTTTAAATCCTGACATTCGTTTATAACGAACCATGATATCCTGAATAGTGAGCATGAGCGCATGTCCTGTATGGAGTGTTCCTGTTACGTTCGGAGGAGGGAGTACGATAGAAAAAGTCTCTGCATCAGGTTTAGTATATCCTTGGTCTATACAAACATCAGGATTAAACAATCCCGATTGTTCCCAAGTCGACAAAATCACCGACTCTGTTTCGGTAGGATTATAGGGTTTTTTGAGCGATTCTGGAATCGTGATGTTTTCTTTCATAGATATCTATTGTATACTGTTTTTAATACTTTTTCAATAT
>CAZYHU010000025.1:6190-6491 GCA_964647175.1 uncultured Candidatus Saccharibacteria bacterium | reverse complement strand
TACTTACGGAAAAACCAAGGATGTATTCAATGCTCATAATGTAAGAAATATAGCATTTTTTAAGTATTTTGAATAGTATATATTTTCTGATATACTGTTTTTAATACTTTTTCAATATGCCAGAGATACATAAAAAAATCATATTTTTTTCACGAGTCTTTATCGTATTGGGGATTATTTTTTGTATTAAATTAGGGTGGCTCCAAATCATCCATGGAGCAGATTACGTACGTGATGCTGACCGACAATATATTACTCCAAAATCTCAGATTTTCGATCGAGGAACAATTTATTTTAGCAA
>CAZYHU010000025.1:0-6180 GCA_964647175.1 uncultured Candidatus Saccharibacteria bacterium | reverse complement strand
ATTGAAGTAGGAAAATCTGCTTGGGAAGCAAAACTGGCCTTGGCTCTTTTTCAGATCGATGCCAAGTTGGCGTACCTCATTGAAGCGGCGCAGATAGCTCCTGGCAAAAAAGACGGCACACAGGTTTCTGCTGCAACAATAAAGAGTGGTTTTAAAATAGCAGTGAATCCAAAAACACTCACAGACCCAAATAAACTCTATGAACAATTAAATCCTATTGTACCGATTGATAGGGAACTATTTAACAAAAAAATAAGTAAAAAAACAGATGTTTATGAAGAAATCGCAACAGGATTAACAGAAGTAGAAGCAGATCAAATCACCGCACTCAAGAGAAAAGACATCCAAATCTATCGTCAGGCAGTACGATTATATCCAGCAGGAGCTCTGGCTTCGCAGGTAATCGGTTTTATGGCATACAAAAAAGACACGCTATCAGGGCAATATGGATTGGAGCGATTTTATGAAAACGTATTAGTACGCATGACAGATAAAAGCTCTATGAATTTTTTCGTTGAAGTTTTCTTGAAAATAAAATCAACTTTTGTAGACTCTAAAAAAACAGAAGGCGATATTGTTATTACGATAGAACCAGCATTACAACAAGTATTAGAACAACAGTTACAAATAATGAAAAAACAATGGGATTCCGAAGAATTAGGAGGAATTGTAATGGATTCACAAACAGGAGCTATTTATGCAATGGGTGTGTATCCAACATTTGACCCTAATGATTTTTCAAAACAAGATCCCGCAGTATTTAAAAACCCACTTGTTGAAAGTGTCTTTGAGGTTGGTTCTATTATGAAACCGATTATTATGGCTGTAGGACTTGAAACAAAATCAATAACTCGCAATACACTCTATACTGATACAGGTTCAGTTCAAGTAAAAAATAGAACGATTAAAAACTTTGATGGACGTGGACGTGGAACAGTAAACATGCAAACAGTATTAGATCAATCACTCAATACAGGAATGGTATTTTTGATGCAACGTTTAGACAGAACAGTATTTAAACAATACTTTACTCATTTTGGCTTTACAGAAAAAACAGGTATTGATCTCCCAGGAGAAGTCAGAGGATTAACAAATAATGTTGCGACAGGTGGTGATGTAGAATTTGCAAACATTGCATTTGGTCAAGGAGTAGCCGTCACACCAATCAGTATGATTACTGCGCTCAATGCATTAGGTAATCGTGGGATACTAGTTCGTCCTCATGTATTAGAGCATATTGAATATGATGATGGTTTAGTAGATCGTCCAGACTATACAGTATTTAATAAACAAGTCATTTCACCTGATACCAGTGATCTTATTTCAGAAATGCTTGTGCATGTATTTGATAGCTATGCTAACGGTGGTTACAAAATGAATCGCTACAGTATTGCAGGGAAAACAGGAACAGCACAAATAGCAAACCCTGCAGGTGGATATTATGATGACCGTAATCTACACTCGTTTTTCGGATATTTTCCAGCACATAATCCACGGTTTATTGTATATCTCTATAATAAATATCCTAAAAATGGAGCACGATTTGCATCAGAAACAACAATAGATCCGTTTTTGGAAATTACTAAATTCCTGATTAATTATTATAATATTGCGCCAGATCGATAATAGCTTGACATTATAATTATTTCAGGTACTATAGATTGCTGAACAAAAAAATAGAGACATGAAAAAACAAGTAATAAGCTTAGTTACCGTAATTAGTACTACCGATAAATCCGTATTGGATACTATTGGTCAGTTAGTACAAATACTAAGTTTTGCATTAATAAAAATCCCTGACCTGATATGGTAGGGATTTTTACGTGTCTATTATTTTTCGGTTTGAAACTTTTCAATTGAGCCAGGGTGGGTATCTATTTTAGAAAAAGGATACAACCGTACTAATGGTGTTCCAACAATAAATTTACGATTGAGAACTCCCCATGATCGTGAATCAGAACTAAAATTACGATTGTCTCCCATGACGAAATAATCATCATCTCCCATAGTAATTACAGTATCATTTCCTGGTAGGGTTAAATCATTGTAATAAGGTTCTTGTAATTTTGTTGTAATTCCATTGATATCAGTAATATAAATTAATCCAGATTTAAACGAAATAGTTTCTCCTGGTTTTGCTATGATACGTTTGAGATAAAAAACCTTTGGGTTGCCTGGATATTTTAAAACAATTACATCACCACGTCCTGGTTCATTAAATCTGTACGATAATTGATCAATAATGAGATAGTCGCGTGTATGGAATGTCGGTGACATAGATTCTCCGTTTACAATAAACGGTTGCATAATAAACATACGAATACCGATAACTAAAACAATAATACCAATATAGGGCAAGATTTTCTGTATCCATAATGGTATATACGAATTGATTTTTTGTAGATAGATTTTCATATAGTCAAAGTATACGCTATAATGAATAGATGAACAAGTTTTTAACAAGAACCATGATGATACTCGGTGCAGTATTTTTACTCGCATGTGGATTGTTTTTTTACAATCAATGGTTGGGAGCACATCCTAATGATTCTGTAATTAGATATAATGATATGAATATTATTATTGCCGATACTGAAACAGAGAGAGAGCAAGGCCTCTCCGGTAGGGTATCATTGGATAGTAATACTGGAATGATGTTTGTTTTTCCTGAATCTGGGTATTACAAATTCTGGATGCGCGATATGTTGTTTCCACTTGATATTATTTATTTAGACAGTCATATGCGTATTGTTCAAGTTTTTTCAAATGTACAACCACAGAGCTATCCTGAAACAATTGTTTCTGATACACCTGCGCAATATGTGCTCGAAATGAATGCCGGACAAGCCGTAAATAAAGGCTTTACTGTGGGGTCTGTTTTACATCTGAAAAATTTTATTCCACACTAGTAATTTTATAACATACTTACTTGCGTTTGGGTGTATTGCAGGATAAAATAGGTCTACAAGAATTTTATTAATCGCTAATTTCTACCTTTTGCTTCTTATGTCACTCACTCTCATCAAAAAACGTAGTGGATCTATTGTGTCTTTTGACGCCTCTCGAATTACGAGCGCTATTGCTCGTGCATATATTGCAAACAATAAACCATTATTTGATGCAGATCTTGAGAAACTGACATTACAAGTCGTTCGTCAGCTCGAATATCATTGTGATACAATAACAGCAAAAGGTGAGGAATGTATTCCAGAAGTAGAACATATCCAAGACATTGTTGAACGAGTAATAGCACAACAGGGTGATTATGAGGTTGCTCGATCATACATATTATACCGAGAAGAGCGCAACAAAGAACGTAAACAAGATATCTTTAAAAAACGAATTAATTTAAAACCCTATGAATATCCACAATTAGCTGAATATTCTGATGCAGTGAGACATTCATACTGGATTCATACAGAATTTAACTTTGTCAGTGATGTACAAGATTTCAAAGTACATGTTAATGATAAAGAAAAAAATGTTATAAAAAACACGATGCTCGCTATTGCACAAATAGAGGTAGCAGTAAAAACATTTTGGGGTGATATTTATAAAAAAATGCCAAAACCAGAAATAGGTGCTGTTGGATTTACATTTGCCGAAAGTGAAGTTCGTCACATGGATGCATATTCACACTTACTTGAAATATTAGGATTAAATGATGAGTTTGAAAAAATAAAATCTATTCCAGTATTAATGGATCGTGTAAATTATCTGGAAAAAGCTCTCAAACATGCACGTAGTGAAGACAATCGAGAATACAGTCAATCAATACTCCTTTTCTCATTATTTATCGAACACGTTTCTTTGTTTTCACAATTCCTCATTATGATGTCATTTAACAAGTACAAAAACTTGTTTAAAGGTATCTCAAACGCAGTAGAAGCAACCTCAAAAGAAGAGCAAATCCATGGATTATTTGGAATAGATTTAATTAATATCATCAAGGAAGAAAATCCATCATGGTTTGATGCAACATTTGAAGCAGATGTTATAAAACTGTGTCATGAAGCCTTTGAAGCAGAGAAAAAGGTTGTCGAATGGATTTTTGAACAAGGAGAATTGGATTTTATGCCACAGGCAGTAGTTATTGAATTTATTAAAAAACGTTTTAATAATTCACTGGAAAGTATCGGTGTGAGTAAAATCTTTACAACCGATGATGTACTATTGGCGCAATCTGAATGGTTCTATGATGAGGTAATAGCAACAAAACATGGTGATTTCTTTAATAAAAAATCTATTAACTATAACAAGAAAAGTAAAAGTATTACCAGCGATGATCTCTTTTAATTATTAATTTTTAATATATATTCATCACGTATCAAATCTTTTATTTTTCATTTCTGCAGTCTCCGCATTCTAATATTTATTGTTAGGAATGCGTCACACAAGGCTTCGAAATAAAAAATAAAAGATTTGATACGTTCTTGATATACATAACCATACTATGTACTGGCTTAATGAAAACAGTAGAAAATTCCTTGCAAAAGATTATCTTATGAATGGTCAATCAGCCGAAGACCGCATCAGAGAAATTGCAGAAATCGCAGAAAAATACCTGAATAAACCAGGATTTGCTGATAAATTCGTAGATTTCATGTCTCGTGGATTTTATTCACTTGCAACACCTATTTGGACTAATTATGGACTCTCTCGTGGGTTACCGATTAGTTGTTTTTCGAGTTACATCGCAGATGATATGTCGCGTATTTTATATACCCATGCAGAAGTAGGTATGATGACAAAATATGGTGGTGGAACAGCAGGGCATTTTGCAGATGTTCGTCCACGTGGATCTGTTATTGCAGGTAATGGTCATTCATCAGGAGCAGTTCATTTTATGGAATTGTTCGATAACTTGATTAACATTGTTAGTCAGGGTACTGTTCGTCGTGGACACTTTGCACCCTATTTACCGGTGGAGCATGGTGATATTGATGAGTTTTTAAATATCGGTAAAGAAGGTCATCCAATCCAGGAATCAACCTATGCGGTAACAGTAACCGATGATTGGTTACGAGCAATGGTAGACGGAGATCAGGAAAAACGCAGAATATGGGCTAAAATAATACAACGACGTACTGAAATCGGATACCCATATATATTGTTTACTGATACGGTAAATAATAATACTGTTGATGTCTATAAAGACAAAAATATGAAAATCCACGGCAGTAATCTCTGTTCTGAAATTGCATTACCAACCAGTGATGAAATTTCATTTGTATGTTGTCTCTCATCAATGAATCTCCGTCATTATAATGAATGGAAAGACACCGATGCAGTAGAAACATTGGTAATGTTTTTAGATACTGTTATTTCAGCATTCCTGGAAAGACTCGAGGCCTTGCGCGACAGTTCAGATCCTAAAAAACAATCTGCATTTTATTTTATGCAACGGGCTTATAAATTTGCCAGTGAACACCGCGCATTAGGTTTGGGTGTATTGGGATGGCATACATTTTTACAGGAAAATAATATCGCAATGGAGGATCAAAAAGCCTATGATTTAAACAAAGAAATATTTAAATTAATTCACGATAAAGCCTACGGGGCCTCAGAACAATTAGCTGCAGAATACGGTGAACCAAAAATATTAGAAGGGTACGGTCGTCGTAATACGACATTGCTCGCTATTGCACCAACAACATCATCTGCTTTTATTTTAGGTCAAGTTTCACAAAGTATCGAACCAATGATGTCGAATTGTTTCGTAAAAGATCTCGATAAGATCAAGGTAACGATTAAAAACCCAGCTCTCGAAAAATTATTGGATGAAAAGGGTCAAAATACAACCGATGTATGGAGTAATATCCGTGATAATGATGGTTCAGTACAACATCTGGATTTTCTCACCAGTCATGAAAAAGACGTTTTTCGTACATTTAGTGAGATTAATCAACGTGTCATTATTGACCAGGCTGCAGACCGTCAACAGTTTATCGATCAGGCGCAGTCACTCAATCTCATGATTGATCCAAGTATCGCCACCAAAGACCTCAATGCATTATATCTCTATGCATGGGAAAAAGGAGTCAAAACATTATACTATCAACACAGTATGAATGCAGCGCAACAATTCGGACGTAAAAAATTACAAGAAGCAGAAGTACAAAATCAAACCCAAAAACCAAAACCAAATGTGATTACCAGTGATGATGGTGTTTGTATTTC
>CAZYHU010000024.1:0-7172 GCA_964647175.1 uncultured Candidatus Saccharibacteria bacterium | reverse complement strand
GCAAAGCCCGCGCCTGTATTGTTTTTTTTAATTTTATTTAATCGAATGTAATTCAACAATAAAGATCAATGTTTCATTTGGTCCAATAGCTGCTCCTGCTCCTCGTTCTCCGTATGCCAGATTAGATGGAATCGTGAATTCAAATTTAGATCCTGTTGGCATGTATTGGAGACCTTCTGTCCAGCCAGCAATTACGCCATTTAACGGGAATGATATTGATTCACCACGAGCATATGAACTGTCGAATACGGTTCCATTGATGAGGCGTCCTTCATAATCTACCGTAACAGTTTGTTTTGCTGTAGGTTTTGGACCTGTTCCCATCTTGATTACCTTGTATTGTAATCCTGATGCTGTAGTAATTACATCTGATTTAGATTTATTTTGTTGTAAATATTCTGCTCCTGTCATAGGTTTTTTTGCGACTGGTTGAGCAGTCTCTGGTGTATTAGTTGGTAATGATGTATCTGGAGAAACAGTAGTTGTATCACCAGATGGTGTTTGTGTTGTAGTATCAGTAATGGTCATCAATTCGTTTGCTGTCATATCATCATTTTGGAAACTTTTAGATCCAAAATATGCGATAATAATGACAAGGATAACGAGAGCGATAATTGAAAGTATTGTTTTTTGATTCATAGTTAATGAGAAAGAATTAATTCATGCGAAGCATTTGTTTTAATAATGTATGTCCTCTGCGGAGCAATGATATACGTTTTGATTTTTCTGTTTTTATCTGCGAAATAATATCATCAATTACCGCATCAATCGCAGGATATAAATCATCAGTATCAACAGCGGCAAAATGAGTGGCTTTAGGTTGTTCTAATGTTATTTCTGCTCGATAGACCGTGTCGCCTTGTTTATGATGTTCACTGGTTCGTCCACATTCGATATAGAGATAGTCATTTTTGTTCGTAAACTTGTCTAAATGTTTTAGTTTAGTATGAATATAATCAGTAATAGCAGGAGTCATATTCATATGCAGGCCTTTGATATTGATATTCATAAGCGTGTAAGTACCGTTTGTTACTGCGGTACGATATCAGTATACCAAGTTGTTCTATGAATTGATATATTTACATTCACAGTGTGCTGTAGCGTAACACATAATCCACATTACAGTCAGTCACGACCGACGTAATCCACAACTTTTTTTCTCACAAATTGGCATTATCTGTCAAGTGTGGTATGGTTATTGTGAAAACCTATTCTCCTCACATTTAAATATCAAACTAATGAAAGTAAAAATACAAAAGTTTTTAGATAAATTAAAAGGGTATTTAGAAGGAAAAAATTGGAAGAATGAAAAACCCCTTGATATTGATTTTTTAAAACCAAAAGTTGGTATTAAAAAAGATAAAGATTACCACTACAGCGAAGAACAGAAAATCCATGTACTGCAAAAAATAAAAGCATACAATACTGTCTTTAATACAGGATTTTTCATACACTTCAAAAAAAATTATCCTGATTTCTATACAATTACTCTTATAGAAAACAAAAAAACACCGCATATAAATACTGAAAGCAAACCTACTCCCCATTCTTCATCTGGACAACAATGGATTCAACTTAGTTTGTTTTAATAATTATGAATACAAAAAAGCCTCATATTGCTATGAGGCTTTTTTTGTGGATTATTTCATCGCTAACTGATTACTCGTTTCAGAGATTTCAGTTTTAGCAATTTTACCCATGGTAGATTTAATAATACTATTATAATCTGCACGAACATGTGGAGGGTTATACATATCGATGATTTGAGCAAGAGTTTTACCCTTGTAATATCGCTCAGTATTTGGGTTATGACCAGCGAGGTTTAACGTTACCGTTTCAATCGCATGTTTATACGAATCGAATTTTTGACCACGACATGATCCCCAACCGAACACGTTATGTTCGTCTTTAGAACAAGCGAATTTACCACCTGTCGATTCCTCAAAGGCAATCGAGGCAACTAAACGCCAATCTAAACCATATTTGTCAGCCATTCGTACGAATACGATACCCTGGCCAGTAAGAGGAAGATTTCCTTTACTTGCAAAGAAGTTATCGATCTTTTCTGCTCGTTGTTTTTCTGTTAAACCGTCTACTAATACTTCAGTATCGGCTACTGTGGTAATACCAGTAATAGCTGATGAAATATCTGACAGAATATCAGCCGGAGTCATTTCCTCGGCACGGGTTAAATGTGTCGCGAAAAATATTCCAGAGAAAGCGAGTATGAACGCAATGCTCATTATGATACGAGAGATGCTGATTCGTTTGTCACTGTTAGTAATAAATGACGAATCAGGCTCTGCGATGTATTGTGATATATGTTGCATAGATGCTGGTATGAGCTCCAGCGTAACTGTCCGTGTCTGTTTTAATTTATCTAGTATAGTTTTAGAAACTTCCTAAATAAAAATCCCTACGCGAGGGTTATGTATATACTAGCATAACCACTGAGAAAGTCAAGTGTCAAGACTTGGCCATATGTGTATAACAGACAAAATAGCTTTATTTTATAAGGGTATTTGACAATAAAGTTATACACAGTTGTAATATATCCCCTCCTGTTTAAGATTCGAACAACCCCTTCTGTCCTATCGGACATCTCCCCCTAATCCGCCAGCTGGCGGAAGGGGGAGCAATCTGCGTTTAATGTATTGTTGAAAAACAAACGAAGGTTTGGCTCCCCTATTTTAGGGGAGCTCCGCAAGGCGGTGAGGGGTTTTTAAAAGTTACCAAACCCCACCCTAGCCCTCCCCTTCGCAGGGGAAGGAAAATACCAACTAAAAAATCATTCCTCACGGAATGATTTTTTAGTTGCCCATATCCTGTAAAAGAATCCCCACAAAATGAAATGTGGTTGTCCTACTGATATACCCACGAGTATATCAAACGCGGATTCCCTAAAAGATTATATTACAAGGAAATCTTTTAAAGGACGGTGGGCACTGTTAGTATATCAAGTACTGGTTTTAAATGCAAATTATTCAAATAAATCAGAATATACAACCATTTCTCCTACTTTTTCATAGTCCAGTATTTCTTCTGGTTTAAAGAATCGAGCTATTTCAGCTAGTCCATTTTCTACTGAATCTGAAGCATGTACTACGTTAGATTGCATACTCATAGCCAAATCTCCACGAATAGTTCCTGCTGCAGCTTCGAAAGCCTTGGTAGGTCCTACAATGGTACGGATTGCCGCTACTGCGCCAGCTCCTGAGAGTGCCATTACGATAACAGGTGCACTTTTCATGAATTTTTGGATTCTTGGGAAAAATGGCTTGTCAGCAATATGTGCATAGTGTTCTGCGAGTAATACATCGGTGAGGTGCATCATTTTCATACCGATAATCTTGAGTCCTTTTCGTTCGAAACGACCTACGATTTCTCCGATGAGGTTTCGTTGAATAGCATCTGGTTTAATAATGATGAGTGATTGTTCTAAATTTTCCATAAAGTAAGATTAAATTATATAATTCGTTGAAATCACACTTTGTATGAGTGTCTCGCGTGAGGCGCGAGTAAGCCGAGCGGGAACAAATTTTTCACGAGAAAAATATTGTGGTACTCAGACAAAGTCGTGATGAGTAAGAATTATATAATTTATACATATAACTAAACTAATAATTCATAGAGTGTACCAGAAACTGATATTTTTACAATCTGTACTTGGCAACGATTTCGGCCTCTATTTCAGCTCGAGGTCGTCCATATTTCAAATATGATAATTGTTTGATTTTTTCTATTTGTTCACGATCACCCTTGTCTACGAACTTGCCACAAAATGTATCAACATTAAACGCAGGTTCTGGTTTACCGTCTACCAGTATCGACATAATACAATTACCGTTTTCCTGTTTTACAATATCGTCTTTGCTAAATCTCGGTTTGACTCGTGGTTCGACTTTTTCAGCATCATCTGAAGCAATGCGGAAAAATGCCATATTCCCCACGTTTCCAAACACTGCGGACTTGATATAATCTGGCAATTGATCCATAAACTGATGCGTCATATTCATAACGAGTTTATATTTACGAGCCTCTGAAAGAATTGCAGAGATTGATTCTGTTACCACGTTTTGGAATTCATCCAAATATACATAAAACGGAGGAAATCCTGCTGGGTCATGACTGTCTGCACGAGACATGGCAGCCATTTGTAATTTCATAATCATAATGAGTCCGATAAGACTAGCATTTTTCTCACCGAGGAGACCTTTTGACAAGTTTACGAGCAAGATTTTTTTACTGTCCATGATTTCGCGGAAATTAAATGCTGATTTTTCTTGGAGGATTACTGGACGGAGGAATTCGTTTGAGATAAAGTCATCGAATTTAGATGAAATATACGGAACAAAGTTCTCAAGTCCCTGATCTCCACTGGTAGCCTCTGCTGATTTCCAGAATTCGGCAATAATAGGGTTTTTGTTTTTAGAGAGCTTTCGATCACGAAATTCCTTGTTAGCTAATACACGGGTGATTTCGAGCACGGTATTCCCTGATGCTGGGTCTTCCATATTCAGGAGCGCACTGTTTCTGAAATATTGTCCGAACATTGCTCCTCCTTGAGATTTCATATCAAACAGTTTATCAAACAATGCCATCAGTTCACTAATAACGAGCGATTTTTGTTGTGGGAATCGTTCATCGAATTCCATCATATTTAATCCCATAGGTCGATCAATATACGATGGGTCAAAATACACTACATCATCAATTCTCTCTGGTGGAATATGAGCAAGGATTGTCTGCACATCAGAACCATGGGGATCAATGAAACAACATCCGTCACCGTTTGCAATGTCTTGTAAAATCATTTTCAAGAAAATTTGCGTCTTACCCACACCAGTCTGTCCAATACTGTAAAAATGTCGTAACCGATCCGCAGGAGTAAAGTATATTGGTGTTTTTTTACCACGGTAATTATTCTCACCGAGAAATATTCCCGTAGTTCCCATAGATAATGGCACTGGCTGCTCTGAAGCTCCAGATTGTTTTAATCCTGCAGTATATTTACTCATCACAGGGAAATGAAATACCGTTGCGAGCTCGTGAAAATTCAGTGGCAGTATTGATGAATCACTGAATTCACGATATGAAAACTGATGCAAGAATTCTAATATCCCTGACTGTTTTATACGTACTGGTTTTAATCCATTACCCTTTGCATTGGTAAACTGTGAAAAAGTCGTTTCAAGCTCATGAATGAGAGCATCTGCACGGACTTGAGTTTCTGCGCTCACTACGAGTCTGATATTGGATTCAATAATCGTACTGGTGAGTTTCTTGGTAACACTTTCTATGATTGTTGATTCGTTATAATTCGGATCTTTTTCCTTGTCGTCTTTTTTCTCTGATTCACCGACGACCATACTCCAGAGTGCTTTACCAAAATCCTTGGCTTCTTTGCCGAGTACCGCTCCCCATGTCGGATCGAGATCTTTTAATTTTTCGCCTTTACGTAATCGGTCGAGATACTTGCCGTATTTTTGTATGAGTGTGGTGCCTGCTGGACGAATTGCGATTTGGATTGATGCCCCTTCACCAGTCTTTTTTAATTTACTAAATGCACTGAGCAATACCTCGAGTGGATCACTGTTAAATGGGTCCAAGTCTTGTTCAGATTTTTCATACGTTTTAATCGTCATCAGATCTGATACTGATGAATGAATCGTAGAACCGGCAGAATATCCAGTGTTGGTAAAAATATTATAATCATCAGTCAACAATGTTGTTTTTGCACTCGGATACACTCCGGTGATGGTTTGTTCGAATAGATCAGCACGAATACGCGGAACACACGTATAGAATACTACTTCATCTGATCCTTCACGGTTTGCTATTTCGAGCGTATACCAATTCTTGTCTTTATTGTCTCCTGCTCCAATCCCCTGCATACCTGCATAAAATTGCTCCATAATACCAATCATTTCTTTGAATGTTTTATTGGTATTTTCCTCGGGATGTGGGAGCGTGATTTCAAATAAACAAATATCGAGCTCTTTGAAGAGTTCTGCAGTATTTTTAAGTCCTGGGATTTCTCGATATTCTGCCAAATATTGAACCAAAAAACGATAAAAATCATCGTCAATATGAGGATTTTTCATAGCTCGTACAATATCGAGCGTATTACGAACACCCTTGGTGAGTAAATTATTCATCAGAGATTCCATTTGTGTATCGTGTTCCTCTGGTTTTAACTTGAGGGCAATGGCTTCTGTTTGTTCATTACTGGTATGTTGTTTTGGATCTATGATTTCTGTTTTTGGAGTTTCATGATATTGATTAATCAAGTCAGTCGCAATCTCTGCTTGTTTTATTTCTACACTTGGCAATGATTGTTCTGCTTGGTTTTTATTATGTTCTGCGAGCAAGGCTTCGCGTCTGGCAAGTTCACTACGTAAAAAATCTATCTCGGCCTGTGGATTAGAAAAGTTATCAAGCGGTGCGACCTGCTCTCGTACAGATCCAAAAATATGTTCCAGTTTTTGTGCATTGTTCATAACGACAGTATACTATGAGAGATTATCCATAGCAATGACAACTGCGCTAAAAAATGCTATACAGTAACTATGTCTAAACCATTAGTACATAATCAGACTGCAGGATTTAATTATGAAATCATAGATACCTATGAGGCAGGTTTAGTATTAACAGGTAGTGAGGTCAAGTCATTGCGCGCAGGTCATGCATCATTAAAAGAAGCCTTTATTATTATAATGGATAATGAGCTTTACCTGAGTAAATGTCATATTAAAAAATACCAAGCCAAGAATTCATCTCCGGGGACTGATGAATACCGCAAGAGAAAACTATTAGTAACCAAAAAAGAATTAGGAATTTTGATCAAGAAAAAATCAGAAGCTGGATTGACATTAATACCGTTATCAGTGTATGATAAGTCTGGTTTTTTAAAACTACATTTCGCTCTCGCTCGTGGTAAGAAAAAACACGATAAACGAGAAACGATCAAGCGTCGTGACGCTGACCGTGAAATACAAAGAGTTTTAAAAGATCGCTAGTTCCCTCCCCTGCGAAGGGGAGGGCTAGGGTGGGGTTTGAAAACAAACAAACCCCCTCTGGCTTCGCCATCTCCCTCACCTCAGGGGACGAAAACAACCATGGGGATGCCAGGCTTTAGACAATTGGATTCTCATAGCATACTGCATACTGGG
>CAZYHU010000023.1:0-7521 GCA_964647175.1 uncultured Candidatus Saccharibacteria bacterium | reverse complement strand
TATATTTTTTCAATATTGTGTTCTGGTGATTTAGGACAGTGGTCATACCTCTTCCCATTTCGAACAGAGTCGTCAAGCACTAATCCACCAATGGTACTGGTTTTCCGGGAGAGTAGGTGTCGCCAGAACACAGTATTGAAATAATGATTCAACATTATTTTTTCAAATTACATATAAAAAACACCAGAATAATCTGGTGTTTTTTATATGTAAAATTCTATTGTGATTTTTTGCGTAGAATAAATTTCAATACCATAAAGATTGAAAATGCTACGATGAGAAAATTAACAACACTGTTGATAAAGTTTCCGATTTTGACTGATCCGAGAACAATACTACTGAAATCAGGCTGACCGAATATCATAGCGATTAATGGCATAATTACATCACCAACCAGTGACGTCACAATAGCGTTAAATGCTACTCCGATAACGATACCGACTGCCATATCGATGACATTACCTTGCATTGCGAATGCTTTAAACTCGTTTAAAAATCCTCCTACCTTTGCGGCAGGGATATTATTGATCACATTGTCCATACTTGAATTAATTAATGATTAGGCTACTATGATAACAGTATATGAAAATCACCGAGAAAAAGAAACATCAATTCCAAAGCAAGATATATGAAATAATTCGTCAACCATGGTTTTTAGAGCGGAATAATTTACCGTGGAGAAAAAAAATAAATCCCTATCGTATCTGGGTTTCTGAAATTATGTTACAACAAACGCAGGTAAACAGATGTATAGATTATTTTAATAATTGGATGAAAATCTTTCCTACATTAGGAGATGTCGCAAACAGTAATCAAGTAAAACTCCTCGGTGCTTGGCGTGGACTTGGTTATAACAGTAGAGCACTCCGTATGAAACAAACTGCGGTTATTATTACACAGCAGTACGGTGGGCGTTTTCCGAAAACTTATGCCGAGCTCATAAAACTCCCTGGTATTGGTCCATATACTGCTGGAGCGATTATGAACTTTGCATATAATCAACCAGTATCGATGATAGAGACCAATATTCGTCGTGTATATATTCATGAATTTTTTGGACATTCTACAGAGCAGGTAGATGAAAAAAATCTTTTAGAATTAGTAGAACAAACCATGGATAGTGATAATCCACGAATGTGGTTCTATTCGCTCATGGATTATGGTGCGTATTTGGGCATGACATTAAAACAAAAAAATAAAAAATATAATCCCAATACACAGAGTAAATCCTATACAAAACAAAAAACCTTCAAAGGGAGTGATCGAGAAATCAGGGGATATATATTGAAAACATTATTACAAATTCCAAATCATACGGTCACCATATCAGCATTGTATAAACAATTAGATCAATTTACTGATGAATTATCTCGCAAACAATCTATTATTACAGACTTGATAGATGAAAACTTTATAGAAAAAATAGGGAACAAGATTATGTTGAAAATGTAAAAATATGATACAGATTTAAACAATTCTTACTCGGTACGACTTTGTCTGAGTACCACAATATTTTTCTCGTGAAAAATTTGTTCCCGCTCGGCTACACGCCTGCGCGAGGCACTCATACAAAGTGCACCTTCGAAGAATTGTTTAAATTTGTAGTTTTTCTGTGATTTTTGGTATATAATAAAACGTATATGAAAATCTTATTAACAGGTGGGGGAACAGGGGGGCATTTTTATCCGTTAATTGCAGTTGCCGAAGCCATTGAAAAACAAGTAATAGAACGCAAAATCACCAATGTGAGTGTGCATTATTTTTCTGACAGTCCATACGATGCTGATGCATTGTTTAATAATCGTATTAAATTCCAATCAATACCTGCTGGAAAACTGCGATTATCTGGATCAATTCGGAACTTTTTTGATATTTTTAAAACAGGTTTTGGTGTATTAATTGCAATCTGGAAAGTATTTAATTTATATCCTGATGTTGTCTTTGCAAAGGGTGCCTATGCATCATTCCCGACATTGTTCGCTGCACGATTATTACGTATTCCTGTAATTATTCATGAATCAGATTCAGCGCCTGGGCGTGTAACAAAATGGGCTGGTAAATTTGCGCAATATATCGCATTGTCATATGGAGAATGTTCAGAATATTTCCCAGCAGGAAAAACCGCACGTACAGGTCAACCAGTGCGCAGTGAACTTGAACATGCATTACCTACAGGAGCGACAGAATATTTTACACTGGAACCTAATATCCCAACATTGGTAATCATCGGTGGATCATCAGGAGCTCAAATCATCAATCAGGTAATATTAGAATCTCTGCCAGAACTTGTTAAAAAATATCAAGTCATTCACCAAACAGGGAAACTTAATTTTGATGCAGTTCGAGAAACAGCATCGGTAGTGTTGTATAATAATGAATTAAATTATCGGTATAAACCATATGCGTTTCTATCGCCACTGCAGATGCGTATGGCAGGCGGTATAGCAGATTTAGTGATTTCTCGTGCAGGGTCACAGATTTTTGAAATCGCGAGTTGGAGCAAACCGTCTATCATTATTCCTATTACCGTTACGAACAATGATCATCAACGCAAAAATGCATATAATTATATGCGAGCAGATGCATGTACAGTAATCGAGGAGAAAAATCTCAGTCAACATATTTTGCTCGGTGAGATTGCAGAGATACTGGATAATCCAGTTACTGTTATGCATATGAGTCAATCTGCCAAGGCTTTTTATATCCCACATGCTGCGGATAAAATTGCAGAAAAAATAATCGAAATTGGATTGTCACATCAGTAAACTCCCACATCATGGGAGTTTTTGATATACTGGTAGTATGAAAAATAAATTTACAATAACTGCACAGGTTTGGTGTTGGCCGGGGGACATGCCGTGGCGATTTATCTATGTACCGATGGATATATCAAAAAACCTGAGAGAATATTATCCACGCAGTTCAATGATCAAATGCCAGTTTGTCATAGGGAAAACAATATGGAACAGTAGTATGTTTCGCAATAACAGAGAAAATAACTATCTCGTACCGATTAAAAAATCAGTCAGAAAACAGGAGGGTATTATGGATGGTGATAAAGTAATTGTACAGGTACAGGTTTTGTGGTATAGTCGTGTAAATCAAAATTTACAAAAATGAATAAAGATATATTTTATAAGATTCTTACACCAGTACTTTGGTTATTGGGAGGAGTTACTATTTTCATTATGGGTATTGCATATGCCTGTCTTGTGTATTTTTTTATCTATGACCAGAGGCAAAAGAGAGTGTACACCTATTTTACTTGTGCAGGTTATTGCATAACTCATGCGTTTGGTGCATTTCTAAAAATAGAGCTACCTAAAACAATGGATAAAAACATACAAAAGATTTTTGTGTGTAATCATACATCGTTCATCGATTATTTCATTGCAACTGTAGTCACAGGCTTATTTCCCAGACGTTATACGGTTATTTATGGAAAAAACCTCGAAAAACAATGGCCTATATTTGGATGGGTACTCAGCAGGTGGTTTATTGCTGTAGATAGAGATTCTCCCGCAGATAGGAGAAAGTCTATAGAGAAAATCAATACCGCTCTAGGAGAAAATAAAAATATCCTCATTTTTCCAGAGGGTACCAGAGCAAATATTGATATGATAAATGCAGGAGTAATCCTCAATCCTTTTTATGATGTGATTTTTAAAATCGCAACAAAGAGAAACATTGAAATAGTTCCTGTATGTATTCATGCAAAAACATTTTGCCCTAAATTCCAATGGTTTATCAGACCACAAAAAATTAAGGTAAAAATTCTAAACTCTATTGATCCGGCACAGTTCATTACATCAGATGAATTAATGAAACAAGTACGCAGTCATATGATTACAGAATTAAAAAGTAAATAAAAAAACTCCTCAGGAAACTGAGGGTTTTTTATTGTACTTTTCTTGTAAAATAATGTTACAATAGGAACATTCTAAATTTAGAATTTACTAACTAATCTTAACTATAACTGTTTATATGATCATCAACATACATCCACGAGAACGAGAGGCGAACCATACGCTAAAAATTATTAATAATCTGGAGCAACAATATGGAGAATCTGTGGTACATATCTCTGATAAAACCACATCACAGTGGCAAGAAATTATCAAGTCTGATGAACCAATGCGTTTCGTCGGCCCAGTCTACTGGTGGGGTATGGGACATGAGTTTGAAAAATGGATGCAAGAATCGCTCAGTTATGGATTTGCCTATCAATACGAAAACAATGTTCCTGTAGGACTGTTACACGGGAGAACATTTGAAATGCATCTAATTCACGGTACTCCCGCATCATTTGCAGAAAAAATGCGTACCAATATTAAAGACAGAATTACTATAGGTATCTATGGACTCTGTGGAGCAGAGAGTACTACTGTGTTTTACGATATGCACGAAATTAGATAGTCGGTTTTGTAGCAAAAAACCATCGATTTCAGAGGGTTTTTTTATTATGGTTTTTATGGTAGTATCATTGTAGTATGTCAGAAAATAATCAAAAAATCGTTACCCGTTTCGCGCCTAGTCCGACAGGGGCTGCGCACGCTGGATCATATCGAACCGCTATGTTTGCATGGTTATTCGCTCGTCATCATGGCGGTGAATTTGTCTTGCGTATTGAGGATACTGATACAATACGAAACCAGGACGGATCAGAAGAGGGAATACTGGAATCACTCGCATGGCTCGGTATTGATTATGATCAGTTTTATCGTCAGAGTGAACAGGTGGATAGACATAAACAAGTTATGGAGGAATTAATCGCAAACGGTAGTGCGTATATATCGAGCGAAGAAGCCAAAGACGGCAGTGGAATAATAAAAGAAATCGTACGATTTAAAAATCCAAATAAACCCGTAACAGTACACGATCTCATCAGAGGTGAGGTTGTTGTAGATACGACAGATCTCGGAGACTTTGTTATCGGGAAATCTCTCACAGAGCCGATATTTCACTTGGCAAACGTAGTAGATGATCATGACGAGGGAATTACTCATGTTATTCGTGCAGAGGAACATCTGCCTAATACACCACGACAGATATTAATTTTCCAGGCCATGGGATGGGAGATACCTACCTATGCACACTTGCCGATAGTGCTCGGGACTGATAAACAAAAACTCTCTAAACGTCGTGGTGCTCTTCCGATGCTTGATTATCGTGAATTAGGATATTTACCAGAATCTGTATTTAACTGCGTGGCTATGGTTGGTTGGAATCCTGGAAATGGGAGCGAACAGGAATTATTCTCTCGTGATGAACTGGTAAAAAACTTTGACCTCGCTCAAGTCCAAAAATCATCTGCAGTATTTAATCCTGAAAAATTAAATTGGTTTAATCGCGAATATATTAAAATGCTCGATATTGATACACAGAAAAATCTGGTTTTAGAATACTTGCCAGAGCAGTTTAAAAACCTGGATACAGAGATGTTTGATAAATTATTTCCGACGATTATCGAACGGATAGAATACTTTGATCAAGTTCGCACCATGGCAGAGGGTGGAGAATATGACTATGTGGTGAGTACTCCAGAATACTCTATCGAAAAAGTCATCTGGAAAACATGTGACAGAGAACAGACAAAAAAACATCTGCAATATATCTCTGAAATATTTTCTCATTATACAGGAGCATGGGAAACAGAATCTCTGAAATCTGCCGTTTGGGAATATGCACAGGAACACGGAGCAGGAAATGTATTGTGGCCATTGCGTTATGCACTGACCGGACGTGATAAATCTCCAGATCCATTTACGGTTGCGTATATCATCGGACAAAACGAAACATTACAGAGAGTACAAACAGCGATAAATTCTTTTGAAAAATAAAATTCTTACTCGGTACGACTTTGTCTGAGTACCACAATATTTTTCTCGTGAAAAATTTGTTCCCGCTCGGCTACCCGCCTGCGCGAGGCACTCATACAAAGTGCACCTTCGACGAATTTTATTTTTCAAAAACTCCTTGGTTAATCAAGGGGTTTTTGGTATACTGTATTTCATGATACGTTTTTTAAAAAATAATATTTTTATAGGTATATTCATTATTACAACAAGTTTTGCAGGAAGTGTTTTTGCTCAAAACGTAGCAATGTTACAAAATACTCTTTCCAGTAAAAATGATGAAGTACAACAAATCCAGCGTGAATTAGATCAATATCAATCACAATTAAATGCAACCAGTCAAAAAACTCAAACATTAAAATCAGCCGTAGCAACCCTTGATCTCAATGCTAAAAAACTTGCAAAACAAAAACAATTATACGAGAAAAAAATAGCTATCTCTGCAGAAAAACTTGTCCTCAATCAGAAAACAATATTGGATTTACAAAATGGTATTTCTGAAAATACATTGACCAACGGACAACTCATTAAACAAATGTCTGAATTGGAACAAACCAGTTTACCAGAATATTTGTTATCAAATAATTCTATTTCTGATTTTTTTGATGCGACGATTACCATGGGGCAGGTTATAAAAAAACTCCGTTCTACTATCAGTACAATGCGTGTACAAAAAACCAGTATCGAACAAGCGCAAAAAGATCTGGAAAAAACAACTGTAGAATTAAAACAATTACAAACAGAATTAATCGACCAAGAAAAAATAATCGAAATCGAAAAACAAGCAAAATCTAAACTACTTGCAGAATCGCATAACACAGAATCAGTATATAAAAAACTAGTAGCAGACACCGAGAAAAGAATCGAGGCATTGGAATCAGAAATCCGTGATTATGAAACAAAGATCAAGTTTATGCTCGATGAAAAATCATTACCAAAATCTGGATCTGCAGTGTTAGCATGGCCAGTAGAAAAACCATTTATCACTCAATTATTCGGAAAGACCAAAGACTCGAAACGATTGTATGCGTCAGGCAGTCACAGTGGGGTGGATTTCCGCGGCAGTGTCGGAACACCTATCTATGCAGTTGCCAGCGGTATTGTAGAGGGTACGGGTGATACAGATATTATATGTCCCAAAGCCTCGTTTGGTAAATGGATATTTATTAGACATGATAATGGACTCGCTACGACGTATGGACATCTCTCATTGATAAAAGCTGTTTCAGGGTCACGGGTTGCCAAGGGTGAATTGATTGGATATTCGGGCAATACAGGGCACAGTACGGGCCCACATTTGCATATTACTGTGTATGCGTCACATGGTGTTGGAGGTTCAGACGGAGCGAGAATATCAGAAAAACCATCGACTGCCTGTGCTGGTAAGATGTTACGTCAGCCTATGGCACCGATTAATGCATATCTCGATCCGATGTTGTATTTTCCGAAAATCTAATATGATTTACTAAAACCATACTTTATGCTACAGTAGAAAGGTATTATTATTCATTAGCAATTACCACCATTATGGCAAAACGATCTACATCACTGGCTCCTCATACAAAATCTAAAAAATCTCCTAAAACAGCAAAACGTCTCGCTATTAAACACGAAATGTTAGTAGCAAAAGGAGTACGAAAAGCATAATAACAACCACAGTAAAAGG
>CAZYHU010000022.1:0-7558 GCA_964647175.1 uncultured Candidatus Saccharibacteria bacterium | reverse complement strand
CCAGGGTCTGCACTTGATGATGAGGCTCGTAAACGAACTACATCGATTTATCTCGTAGACCGTGTTATCCCAATGTTACCAGAGGTTTTATCGAATGAATTATGTTCAATCCGCCAAGACGAGGAAAAACTAACCTACAGTTGTATCGTAACCATAAATCCACAAAACGGAGCAATTATTTCCGAGTGGTTTGGACGTACAATTATTAAATCTGACAAGAGATTCAGTTACGAAGAAGCTCAAGCCGTAATCGATGCAAAATCTGGTTTATATATAGATGAATTAACAGAACTCATGCGATTATCAAAAATCTATACAGCAGAGCGTACAAAACGTGGAGCATTATCAATGGACAGTGATGAAGTCAGATTCATATTAGATGAAAACGGTAAACCAATCCGTGCAATGCTCAAAAAACGAATCGATACGATGCGCATGATCGAGGAATGGATGCTCATCGCAAACCGATCGGTAGCAAAACGATTGAGTGAAAAAAATGCAGCAGGAATTGCAGTGTACCGTATCCATGATAAACCAGCACCAGATCGAGTCGATGAATTAAAAAACTTTTTAAAAACACTTGGTTTTCATGTATCAATCAAAAACGGAATTATTTCACCGTTTCAATTACAAGAAATCATTAACAGTGCCGACAGTGATGATGTTCGCGAAACATTAACCGGAGCAATCGTCCGTCATATGGCTAAAGCTATTTATTCGACCGAGAATATCGGACACTTTGGTTTGGCGTTTGATTTTTATACACATTTCACCTCGCCTATTCGTCGGTATCCTGATGTATTGGTACACAGACTGATGCAATTAACATTAGAACATCACACCGTAACTCCGGAACAAATCCCTGATTATATTGGTATGTGTGCATACTGTTCTGACCGTGAACGTGAAGCCCAAGTTGCTGAACGAGAATCGATCAAGTATAAACAAGTCGAATACATGACCGAACGCATCGGGCAAACATTTACCGGTGTGATTACCGGACTTGGAAAATTTGGTTGCTATGTAGCAGAAGCCGAATCTCGATCAGAAGGTATGATTAAACTCATGGATCTCGGTAATGATTTTTTCACTTATGATGAAAAAAATGCTTGTATTCGTGGAGATAAAAGTAAAAAAGAATATCGTATTGGTGACCGTTTGCAAATCCGTGTCAAAGACGCAAATCTCCAGAAAAAAATTATTGATTATGTGTTAGTATAGAGAGTATGAAGAAACACATTATTACAATATTCTCATTGATTGTTTTTTTGTTTTTTGTAACGGGAACATTTAATCATTTACATACACAACAATTACAACCTGACCCTATAGTACGAGAAACAGTATTAGCCTCAGATACTACAGAATTAGAACGTATCAATGAACAAGCAACCATTGCAGAAATGGAACAATCAGAACCAGTTTCAGAACCTGTACATACCACTACTCAAACAACCTCTCCAGTAAAAACAGAACCGAAACCTCCTGTAAAAAAAGTCTGTCCTAAACCAGATCCAGAAAATACAACAACAGTGAGTGATCTATTCCCTGTTTCTGGTGATACGAGTGTCGAAACCTATATTCCACCAGATCTGGTAGATATCAGTTTAGATGTCCCTGTATCTGGGAGCTCTACCTGTATCACAAAAACAACTCGTGATGCCATTGTTGCCATGTTTACAGCAATGCAAACAGAAGGATTAGAGCCTATATTTGTTTCTGGATATCGTTCGTATACAACACAAAAGAAACTCTACGAAAACCAGGTAGCTCTCCTTGGTCCTGATCAAAAAACCGTAGCAAAACCAAAACATTCAGAACATCAATTAGGTACGACATTTGATATCAAGGCTAAACAATTAGATACTACAACCTATACCAGTTTTGGAAAAACTCCTGAATATCTATGGATGACAGAACATGCTCATGAATATGGATTTATCCAGAGTTATCAACTGGGCAAAGAGTCAATCAATGGATATACGAATGAACCATGGCATTGGCGTTATGTTGGGAAAACTCATGCGACCATTATAAAAACAATGCAAACGACAGCATTAGAATATTTACGAGAATTAAATACTCCTGTTCCGACAATTCCAGAACCAGAACAAAATAAAACACCATAATGGTGTTTTATTTTATATTCGTCTACTGTCATACGCCCAGTGCAGTATTGCTTGACGTTGTCGTGGACGACAATGTATATCTCCTGCTCTACAATTATTCCCCACTGCCAGTATATGTCTTCGCATATTCATCCATCTGCGGATCTGACGATCGTCTTCATTATTCATTCTGCGTCCCATATAATACCGGCAATACCATTGGAACCATCCGCGTGGATCATCATGATGTATCCAGCCCTTGCGACGCCACTCTGCTAAACTCTGTGATGCACGCACGCCGAAACAGTTCAGTGTTTTGTCATAGGTGTTTCCTGTCGCGAACTTGGCATGAGTAAACCAATCCGCTGGGAATTCGCTCACGCAATCACGCATATAAATACCACCAAACACACCCAATTCGAGCATTTGTTTTGGAGTTAATTGAGGTTTAAATCGTGGATCAAAGTTTTGCCCTACAGGTTCGGTGCATTCATAGATATAACCCTGTTGCATTTTATCGTTTACGGTAATGGTTCTCTGTTTCATAAATTACAGTATGAGATTATTTACAATAAAAAGCAATATGTATTTTTTGCACATTGCTTTTTATTTCAAGTAACTGTCGAAAAATATCGCATGACACGTATATCCGTTCGGATTGTGTTGTAAATAATCCTGATGATACTGCTCTGCAGGATAAAACACATTAAACGGTTCGAGAGTTGTCACCACTGGTGCAATATTTCCCTCTCGATCTTTCCATCTTTCTGATTTATTTACAATGTCTATAAAATCCTGTGCTTGTTTTCGCTCTGTTTCGTTTTGATAAAATATCGCACTACGATATGAACCCCCGATATCATTTCCTTGACGATTCAGCGTCGTCGGATTATGAATCTGGAAAAAGAAATCCAGTAATTTCCAAAAACTGGTCACACTATCATCATAGGTAATCTCGAGAGCCTCTGCATGACCTGGATGATTTTCATAGGTTGGTCCGTCAGCTGGCGGATTACTGCCTCCAGTGTATCCTGTCTCAGTATCGATAACACCCGGAACACTGCGGAATAATTCCTCTAATCCCCAGAAACATCCACCTGCTAAATATGTTTTTTGTATCATAAAATTTATATATTAGCTTCTTCATTAATTTCTAGACACACAGAATTTATACACAAATGTTTCCCTGTTTTAGATTCCGGATCGTCGAATAAATGTCCCAAGTGTGATTTGCAATTACTGCATACGACCTCGGTGCGATGCATGCCCAGACTGGTATCATCACGCATTTCTATTGCACCTGGCAAAGCATCGTCGAAGCTTGGCCAGCCAGCGAGTCCTGGCATATCAGAGTGAAATTTTGCAGAACTTGGGAATAATGCATTACCACAGACCTTGCACGTATATGTTCCCTCGGGATGCTCGTGATAAAACCGTCCTGAAAATGGGGCTTCGGTTCCGCCCTCACGTAACACTGCATATTCCTCGGCTGTTAATTTGTTTTTGATTTCATCGTTATTCATATAATCAAGTATACCATATTATTCAACATAGTTGCTAAAAATAACTATTGGTTTATAATCTATACATATGCAAACAACTAACGAAAAAACTTGTACAAAGGGATCATGTGCTGCGTGTATGATGCCATTTAGCAAAGACAGAGGAAACCGAGAAAATCCAGCGTACTGTTCATACTGTTTTAATAATGGAAAACTCAATGTCGAAGGGTATACATTACAGCAATTCCAAGACATGTGTTATTCTATGATGCGTAAAAACGGTACGCCGTGGATACTTGCAAAATTTTATACTTTTATGATTCGATTTGCTCCATATTGGAAAAACAAAAAATAGGCAAAGCCTATTTTTTGTTTTTTAGAATACATACCTATTCTATGCTATACTCATACATATGACACTATCACTACAAACCGTATTCGCAGGACTGGCTGTTATCTTGGCATTAATTGGTAATATTCCCTATCTCAGATCTATTATACGGAGCACTGTACAACCTCATCCGTATACTTGGATGATTTGGTCTATTGTTTCGATGGTGACGTTTTTCGGTGCATTACAACGCGGTGCAGGTATTGGAGCATTACCTACTGGTATTGCAGAATTATTTACGATTATTATATTTTTCTATTCACTCCGGTATGGTTGGCGATCGATTCGTCCTGTCGATCATATATTTCTCGGCATTGCACTCCTCGGTATTATTCCTTGGGTGATTACTCGTGATCCGACACTCTCTGTAATCACGGTAGTATCGATTGATCTGGTTGCATTTATTCCCACACTCCGTAAAGCCTCTACTGATCCAAAAACAGAACATGCTGGATTATATATCGCCAATGTCATCAGACATATTCTGACATTATTGGCACTGCGTACATACAATATCGCAACTACCCTGCACAGTATTGTCATGATTATTACCAATACACTGATGACATATTTCATTACTCGAAAAAAATAAAATAAAACAAAAGAGTGAAAATCCTGCGGATTTTCACTCTTTTGTTTTATTTTACTAAACTAACAATATACTTGAAATGCTTTTCCGATACTGGCTGGACTGAGAGACGTGAACCTGTTTGGGTTACCATCATGCCAGATAGTTTCGGATCGAACTTGATCTCTGATAATGTAACCCTATTTTTAAACCGACTTACGAATTTCATATCCACACAATACCATATTGGTTTTTCTCGTGTAGCCTTGCCATCATAATGATCATCAGTTTTATCGAACTGCGAGTGGTCTGGTTTGGGTTTACTGCAGACGGTGGCAATACCATATACACCGGTCGGATTAACCTTGTCACCGTTTGAATGATAAAACAATACCATATCCCCCACAGTCATCGATTGCATAAAGTTCCGTGCCTGATAATTACGCACACCTGTCCACGCCGTTTTCCGATCTCGCTGTAAATCGTCGATACTGTAACATGAGCCTTCACTTTTTATTAACCAATACTTCATAAGAAATTATACCCTATCACTGTCACTGACAGGACAAGTGTTTTTACCAATAATCTGATACCACAGACACCATCCAGCAATTGCCTGGTATACACAAAACAGAGCCAGTATACCTAATACTATCATGACCGGTATCGTATGAGTTGTCAGTATCATATACATGATGATGAAAACAGCTATTACTAATCTGAGTACTCTATCACCTGTACCGATGTTTTTTTGTGGAAATAATTTCATAAGTTTTTTAAAAAATAAAATTGATAGTATATTACTTGCGTAACATATGGGTTACTAATGCGACCATTTGCTCCATACTACTGGGGTGACTCTCTGCTATTAATAATGTCAGTGCAGTGAGTGCAGCAGGATTTATATTTTTAGCCGTTTTTAATTTCATTTTTCTCATAAACCAAATAAATGCAAATGCACCACTGCGTTTATTCCCATCACTAAACGGATGATTTTTTATGATAAAGTAGAGCAGTCGTGCTGATTTTTCTTCAACACTTGGATATACTGATTTACCACCGAATGATTGCATGACGTTACCAATAATACCCTCGATACTTCCCATTGTTCTTTCTTGACCGAATAATTCTGTTGCTTCGCCTTTTTTCATGAGTTCTGCTTTAAATATTGCAAAAGCTTCATAGAGCTCGCTCGCATGTAATTTTACGGATCGTTTTGTACTGCCGATTGTTTCCAGGCTTTCTTTGTCATATGCATCAAGAGATACCCAAGTCGTTGCAAAACTTTTTACTAATTCTAAAATGTCTTTTGGATCAAGCATTACATGTTCTGGGAGTAATGATTGTACAGATTCAACCATTTTTATAAATTCTGTGTAGTTTTGATTTATTTTATTTCTATTTATTACAAAACCTTGTGTTGTGTATTGTTTTAAAATACCAGTCGCCCACTTACGGAACTCGGTAGCTGTTTTTGAATTTACTCTATATCCCACAGAAATAATCATGTCTAAATTATAGAAATTAATTTCACGCTCAATATCGCGATTTCCTTCTGTTTGAACTATCCGGAATTTCCGGATAGTTGGAATTTGTTCTAATTCTCCTGTTTTATATATATTTTTTATGTGTTCACTTATTGTTCTAACATCCACACTAAAAACCTCGGCAATTTGTGCCTGGCTTGCCCATACGGTTTCATGTGTAGTATCACCTCGTAATTCTATAGCGCCATTTTTTGCTTGATAGATTATTGATGGTGTAATCGTTTTTAACGATGTTGATTTTTTCTTTTTCTGAGTAATGATTTTTTTCATTACTCATAATTATATCATGTTTTTTATTTTTTAATAAATACCGTACTACCGATTCATAAACGTAATCGTCAATTGCAACACCGTTGCGAAACTAACCCACAGTAAATACGGGATTTGAATATACGTCACCCATCGCATATGCGGATACACAGCAATCATCGCCCAAACGAGCGTCCCGAGAACGATGAGAATATCGATCGACGCCAATGGCAAGTTCTGTAATCCGAATTGTATCGGAGTAAATAACAGATTTGCAATGATATTAATAATGAACGGCAATGCAACCATAAACGGTAATCGTGTTGCGACTGTTCCGGTAAAGGTACGTAAAAATACCGTCCCAAACGATACGAATATCATCAAGTAAAGAACACTCCACACAGGACCAAATATCCATGACGGTGGCGCCCAAGTCGGTTTTACGAGTGTCGCATAGTTTGTATAGGAGCTTTGTGTAAAGTAGGTTATGAGTGTTTGCATATGGGTAGTATAACATAAAACTTGATTTTTCAAGTATAAAAAAGTTATTTTCATTTTTAAATATAGGTTCGAACTAAAACAAAAGTAACAAAAAACCACCTTATTTCTAAAGTGGTTTTTTGTTTGTTCCCTCTGTTGGACGAGTTCAGAACTAATCTATGTTATTTTACCTCAAACAAATCAGATATTTTATTATTATCTCTTTCCCACATCCATTCCATATCTATTTCTGATTTTCGTATCATCTCACCTCTCGTTAAATTCATAAACAGGTTTTCCATATCTCTCAACAAGTCATTAGTACTATCATCAAATACTGTTGTACTATTTAAATACTTTTTTGTTAGTTTATTATAAAAAATAAATAAATTTTTAAAAAATACGTCCATTTGATCAATTGATGGAATTGTTATTTTAATATAATCTGTATTCTTTTTTATATCATTATGAGCAAATACTTTATCTCGTGAGAGTTTTAGAGCATCAAATACCTCTTGGTTATCTTTTATAAATTCTTTTGTTATTGTTTCATCTACTTTAAAAAATGAATGGGCATGCCTATCATTGTCGAATGATTGTAAAACAAAAATAACAAAAGTTGCTAATGATGTTCTTTCAGTCATTGTAAAAAAGTTAGGAGCAGTATTCTGTGCATCAGTATATTTTTTAGCTAATTGCTCAGATACAACACT
>CAZYHU010000021.1:0-7700 GCA_964647175.1 uncultured Candidatus Saccharibacteria bacterium | reverse complement strand
ACACTCCAAACACCCTCGATATAATCGTTTTTATACGTGATATACGGATTTTCCATATCGAGCCAAAACCCCATACGATCAGTGACGGCTTCCCATTCGTCTTTGTAGGTCCAGACACTCTCGCGACATTTTTGATTAAATAATGCAACACCATACTCTGCTATGGCTTGTTTGTTTTTTAATCCTAATTCTTTTTCTACTTGTAATTCAACCGGTAATCCATGAGTATCCCATCCGGCTTTTCTGTTTACATGAAATCCACGCATTGTTTTATAGCGCGGGATAATGTCTTTGAAAGAACGAGCTCCAACATGGTGCACTCCTGGACGACCGTTCGCTGTTGGTGGACCCTCGAAAAAGGTGTACTCACCCATTGGTGAATCTTTCTCAAGTGTTTTTTTAAAGATATTTTTTTCAGACCAAAACTGCAGGATTTTCTCCTCGCGTACTGCATTATCTGATGGTACTAATCCTGTAGGATCAGTGAATTTTTTAGTATTGGTGTTCATATTGACAAGTTGGGTTAGTTATGGATAATGGTGAGTAAACATTTGTAACAAATTTAAATTTATAGATTATGCTTATAAAAATTCCCAGAAAGAAGAAAAAAGGGTTTAAAAAATTTATTGAGAACACTCGAGGAGTAGTTCTTAATCCTGAAAAAAATTACATTACCGCAAAAGATGTTGTTGAAGGTTTATACTTTATTTTTAGAAGAAGACATTGTTCAAAAAAAACATTTTCTACAAAAGGAAAGTAATAAAAAACTCGTCTTTGCTCACGACTAAAAGTCATGATGCAAGGACGAGTTTTCTAGTGCGTGGAAAAATGCGAAGCATTTTTCCACGCACTTTCGTTTCGTGGTACCACCTTGGTTTTCCCGAATTACATTCGGGACTCAATTACAGCTATAACAGGCTTACCTGTTGGGATCTACTTTCACTTTCATGATTTCTCCCCAATACTCCCCGATGATGAGTCGGATCAATGTAATAACAAGATAACTATAGCATATATCCTAAATTATTGACAAGCTATTGCTATTTTGCAACAAATATGTATACTTGTAAATATAGATAATCTATTTTAATCAATAAGCTTGTTATCAAGCAACAACCATTTTCATGAAAGATTTCAAACGACCAAACAATTTTAATAACGACCGTCCACGACGCGATTTTGGAGGAAACAACAAATTCGGAGGAAACAAAAGTTTCGGAGGAGACCGACCACGATTTAGTGGAGGACGAGACGAAGACCGTCCAATGTACCCTGCTACCTGTGGAGAATGTGGTAAATCATGCCAAGTTCCATTCCGACCAAGTGGTGATAAACCAGTATTATGTAGTGACTGTTTCGGAAACTCTCGCGGTGAATCACGTGGTGGAGACAGAAACGATCGTGGTGGACGAGATTTTACAAAACCAAGTTATGCTCCAAAAAATACATTCCATTCTGGAAACGAAAACCGAGGAAATGATGATATGAAAAAACAATTCGATACACTCAGTAATAAACTCGATACTATCATTACATTACTCTCTAAAACATCAGAAGCTCCTAAAAAATCTGACCGAGATTTAGGAACCATGATCAAGGAAGTAATTGCACCAGAAAAAACTCCAGCTAAAAAAGAAGTAGCAAAGAAAGAAGTAAAAACAACTGCTAAAAAAACTGCCAAAGTCGCTGCTAAAAAAGTAGTCGCTAAAAAAACTACAAAGAAAAAATAGTCAGAACAATTAAAACTACTCCAATCATTGGAGTAGTTTTAATTTGGTTCCAGAGTTAGAATTTCATATCCATTATCTGTAACGAGTACTGTATGTTCTACATGCACAGCGACAGATTTATCACGAGTTATCGTTGTGTATTCATCTGACAATATATACCACTCTGGAGAACCCAGTGTGAGCATCGGTTCTATTGCAATGGTCATATTGGGTTTTAATTTTGCCCCTGTTCCCTGTTTACCATAGTTTGGGATGTATGGGTCTTCGTGGATATATCGTCCTACACCATGCCCTGAGAATCCATCTACGATACCGTATTTGCCTCGCTTGATGACTTGCTCTATTGCATAACCAATATCTCCAACTGTATTTCCTGGTTTTATTTTTTCTATTCCTGCATAGAGAGATTGTTCTGCTGCATGAATCATGTCTAATATTTTTTGACTCACTTCTCCGACAGGTACGGTAATTGCCGCATCGGTAAATACACCACCGTGATTAATACCAATATCTACAGAAATCACATCCCCTGAAACCAATACCTGATGTTCATCTGGTATGCCGTGCACAATAACTGAATTTACTGATGTACAACTACTACGAGGAAAAGACTTACCAACTCCACTGGGACGATAGTTTTTAAATGCTGCAGTATCTCCATATGCTGCAATCAACTCTGCAACATAATTATCAATATCTGCAGTAGTAATTCCTGCACGAATAAAATCCCGAACTTTCTTCAGGATTTCACCATGTCGTTTACCTGCTATACGCATGAGATCTATTTCTGCTTGTGTCTTAATGAGAATACCCATAGAGAAGGCTATTTAACCATAAAAGGGTTTCTACGTCCAGTACTCGTATCATCTGGTAATGCTGTTGATAAATCAATTAAATTAGAAAAACTGCTACTATTAACCAGTGTTGTAGATAATGTTATAGTAGAGACTTTTTTTAATTGTTCTACAATTTCATCAGTAATGGCAGTATTCGTAGATGTTGTTACCGCAATTACTGGATTAATCGGTTCATCGGTAATGGTTGATTTCAAAGTACTGTTTGATGATTGCATAGTGGGTGCAACAATACCTCCGTTAAATTGTTTATAGACAAAATATCCTAATAAACTGACTAATATCAGGATGCTACTGCCCAGTATTATTTTTTTAATTTTTGGATTCATAATGATGATAATTATCTGAGCCAATACGTTCTAAATGACATTGTCGCAGTGATGGTTGGTTTATCTTCACTGGCTGCTGAGAATGATAATCCTGTGATATCGATAATACGGAGAGATTTTTCAATAGTACGAACAAATTCAGTAATTCCTGTGTAGGTTCCTGTCATTACAATATCAACACGCAATACACCAATATCCGCAGGTAATGTTTCTGTTTTTTTCTGAGGATTTATTTCTGGTTTTTGTTCTTCTGTTTTTATGGATTGAAACTTGATACCATACCCACCTGCTACTGTAGAGAGATCGAGTATGAGCGGTACATTGTTTGGATTATCAGGAATTATTTTTTCAAGTTTAGATCGCTGCTCTACAGATAATTGATTACTGCGTGTAATGAGTTCTGTTTGTGTTTGTTTTAATTTTTTAGCATTATCCAATATCGTACTATATCCAGATTGTTCTACAGTTTGTTTTTTATATAATTCATATTGTGGCACACCAAAAACAACGACTGAAGCAATCGAAAGGATTATTATAATAGCTGAAATAATGGTTTGCATAATATGATAAGGATGGACTATTTTTTCTTGAGCACTTTTTTAATTGTATCAGTAGATAAATCAGTTGTAGGTAATGTTGTATCTAGAGATGTATTTTTTGTATTAGTAATATCGTTTACTGTTGTAGGGATCATGAGTGTATCAGTGAGTGGAATATCTATCGGGGCTATGAGTGCAGGTGATTTTAATGGAGCCTTTGCAAAAGCCAATAATTCTGGACTCACCGTGAGTGTTACATTAAATGTGGTTTTTTCTCGTTGATTGATAGAAAAATCAGAAAATATAATATTACTAAATGCTGATATTTCATTAAACTTTTTGGCTTGGAGTGCTATGGATTGATAATCACGAGCCTCACCTCCGAGAGTCACAATAATCTGTTTTGTATCATTGATTTTAAAATCAAATTTAGTCAACCGAACATTATCGAGTGTGTATGTTTCTAAAATATCAAACACTGGAGAGAGTACTGTATGATTCCCTACGGTGAGTTCTGCATAGTTAATACGACGATCTAAATCTACCATATCGTTAATGAGATTAATCTCAAATGATTTTTTAGAATTAGCTACCTGGTTTGTTAATTGTACACCTTTATCTGCAGTGTATATATTAAGCCAATACATACCACCGACAAATACCCCAGAGATTATCATAATCACAACAGCCAAAACCAACAAAAACCCCAACGGCCGAGAAATCGGTTCAGGTGTTGCAATGGTTTCCGTAACAGGTCGTTTCGGAATAAATGTAGTAGTGATTTGATTAGGATCCATAATTAGTAATAATTATATCACAAGTAGTAATAAAACCGCAAGGTATTTAGATTAACTCTTTCAAGGCAAGTCCTGTAGCAACACCAAATGTTGGACCAGATTTTTTTAATATATCTGACAAGAATTCTGGATACTCTGTTTTTTCAAAACTTGCGAGCATTTCTGTTTGTAGTCCAAATGCTGTGTATGCTAGCTCAGGTAATTTTTCATACAATGCACCACCACCAGAGAGAATTATTTTTGTAATTGATTTACCTGATTCTCGTTCATAATCTGTCATGATTGTTTTTGCTTCTGTGAGGATTTGATCGTAGCCACTGTCCAATAATGGTGTATATTGAGCCATCTCTGGATGACTGGCTGTATAGGTTCGTTTTATAGATTCTGCTTTTTCAAACGGAATAGTAAAACTGCGCATTATAGATTCTGTGATACTGATACCACCACGATTAACTGTATGAAATACTCGAACAATACCGTATTCTACGATACAAATTCTGGTTGATCTGGCTCCAATATCAATAATCATTACCGGCGAAATTTCATGATGTAATCCACTACGGATAGTACTAAATATTTCTACTTCGTAGGTTGGTTTTACTTGACCTAATTGTTTGGTGTAACTGTCATACGTAGCTAATACATCGTTACGCATTGCTACAATGAGTACCTCAATAGTATCTACGGTACGCCCAGATAATTCATCTGCATACGTTTCTCTGCTCGGGATTTTAAACCAGTCCAGAGATATTTCTGTCATCGGTACAGGAATATATTTATGAGCTTCGTGAGAGATTACTTCGGCCAGATTTTGTTCGCTGATTTTAGGTAATGTGAGTGTGAATAATAATACACCCGATGATGGTAATCCAGTAATATACTGTGTACTGGTAATGTGAGCTTCGGTAATAATATCACCCATAGCACGAGCAATAATTTCAGGTGTGGCATTTACTGCTGTTCCAATAGGTTGTTCCATATATGGACCGAGCGCTACCTCGCCATAGGTTTCGAGTGTTATTGTTCCACGATTATTTTTTAATTGAACGAGTTTGATACTTGATGAGCCAATATCTACACCGACAAAACTACTTGATCCACCTGTTTTGTTAAATAATGAATTAAAAGGTTTTGTTATTGTTGTTATAAGATCAGAAAAAATATTTGCCATATGAGTTTATTGTATCATATGATGATATATATGGGAACTGTTTTAAAAAAGCTCTTGGAATGGATATTTCCTGTATCCTGTTTTATCTGTGACAAGGGCACTATTGGACTATGTACTAATTGTAGTACTCTATTACCAAATCCCGAACATAATCTGCCAGATTGGATACTACCGATGTGGAGTTATAAAAATCCCCATGTTCGCGATATGATACTGTCTTTAAAAAAATTCCCTGCTACAGAAATGCTCAAACCTATTGGGAGATTATTATACCAACATCTCCATACAGCATTACATATGCATACTGCCATATGTGTAGAGCCAATCATTATTCCAATCCCTATTTCTAAAACCAGATTTAAAGAACGAGGATACAATCAATCAGAATTGATAGCTCGCAGTATGCTCCTCTATTTGAAACATTCAAAACTCCACACTGATATTGTATATAAAATCCGAGATACTAAAAAACAATCCACGCTCCACGATAAAACAAACCGTACCAACAATGCCCATGATGTATTTGCAATAAAAAATATTCATATCATAAAAAACCGAGATATCATTATTATTGATGATGTAGTAACTACAGGATCGACACTCTCTGAAGCACGAGATTTATTACTGCGAAATGGCGCCCGAAATGTATATGGACTAACAATTGCGCATTAAGTAAAACAAAAAGCCGTGAAAAATTATGAAATAATTTTTCACGGCTTTTTGTTTGTGCAACACGCCCTATTGGATGGCGGGTGCGAGCTCCAATACAAATGTTCTATGTGAGTGCAGTCGCCATCCAATACGACGAACTGCATAGATACACTGTACCATAAAACTGATTTTTTACAACTAACGAAAACAGGACGAAATTCTAAAGTAAAAACCCATCAAAATGACAGGTTTTTTATTTACGTTAGATTTGAATTACTAGTATCTAAACTTTCTTTTTCTATTATTTAGTTGATTCAATATAAAAGCAAGTATCCAATAACTAAGTCCAATTACGGGATAGATATAGTCTTTTAGAGTTCCCTGTTTAAAATAAATATCAATAATATTTAAACAAGGTGCCAATACAAAAAAGAATATAGTCGCAATTAACATTTTATTAACTGGTGATTTATTAATCATAATCAAGTTTGGTATCCCAGCTAATGTTATTGATAACGCTCCTGCAAACACTGCCCATACAGGACTAACTATTTGACTAATAATGAAACAGGTCGCGGTAATTACTGCAACTATACTATCTGTTTTAGTCCACTTGTATTGTTTTTTTAATAACAATAGCAATGTAAATATTACTGTCCAAACAGTGTAGGTTCCTATCAGAGTTGGATCATTTTTTGCTCTGATAGTATTAGCCCACATAATGAGATCTAAAATAGACCATAGAAAGAAAGATGAAAAACTAGCTTTTTCTTCTTCTGGTTGATTCTTTCTCAACGCTTGAAAAATTAACAATAGATACGAGACAGACACTGCTAGTATCATAAAATATTTGATTGTTTCCATTTTATTTTAAAAATTTAGTTTATCTAAAATTATCATAAAATATAATTGTTGTCAATATATAACATAAACGAAAACACAAAGGATTTTGCTTCGCAAAATCCTTTGTGTGAGAAAATAATTTTTACAAAACAAAAGGGTCAAAGATACACAGTATCAATGACCCAATTATATTAAGTTTTCGCAAGTTTCTATACAGTAGTGAAGTGCAAGAACACAAGGCCAGCAGACCAACCACCACGCACATCAAACAAGTTCCCACCGCAGCGCCACACGCCAACATTCCAGGCCACATCCACAGTCCGTACAGTACCATCTACCATTTTTACATGAAATAGATACCGTGTACCGTACTGTTTGAATGTATATCCCAATAACTCTTTGCCGATTTCTGGTTTGATAATCAATAGATACAGTACAATTAAAAAAGAATCTTCATCCATGGGTATGGATTTGGTTTCTGTTTGGATCGCAGTGTCATTTATGTTTTTTGGTAGTTTGTAGTCTACCAATTTTGACATAGTTTTAGGTATGGTGAGTACTTTGTTTTGATTGGGAATGAATATCTCATCCCGATATCTGTCCCCGAAATATTGAGGGACTAGATTTGGATTTCTGTCTCCGAAGACCTCTGAGACTTTAAATGAAATTATTTTATTAGCCATATTTTTTTTATTTTTGTTTATCTAAAGTTATCATAAAATATACTAAATGTCAAGGTCTTTTGTTTTGTTTTTTTTCTATATGAAATATAACGAGAACAACGCG
>CAZYHU010000020.1:0-7757 GCA_964647175.1 uncultured Candidatus Saccharibacteria bacterium | reverse complement strand
GGTGGTAGATGCAATATTACCAATGCCGAACTTGATATGCGAACGTTTATAAAAAACTATGGATCAGCGTCTGAATTTTTGTTTTCAGCATTTTCTCAATTTTATACGAGAGATGCATGGGATTTTTTTACTGCTCGTGGTATGGAACTAGTAATTCAAGAAAACAACCGTGTATTTCCAAAATCAGAAAAATCAACAGATGTAACACGGTTTTTCGTAGATAGATTACAATCTCTCGATGTTGATATATATACCAATACACGAGTAACAGGTATACTCACTGCTGATACCACTATCACTGGGATAACAACAGACACGGGAATCATTACCGGAGAAAAATACGTACTGTCAACCGGTGGAACATCCCATCCAGAAACTGGATCTACTGGTGATGGTTTTACTTGGCTCTCTGATATTGGCCATACAATACAATCCCCTACTCCCAGTATTGTTCCATTAGCGGTGAACGATACGTGGGTTCATAATTTATCTGGCAAGGAATTATCAGACGTAAAGATAACGTTTTTATGTGATGGTAAAAAACAATTTTTCAAGAGAGGTACAGTACTGTTAACTCATTTTGGATTATCTGGACCATTGATATTAAACTCTGCGAGCAAGGTTTCTGAGTTATTAAAATGGGGTCCAGTTACAGCTAGTATCGATATGTTTCCAGAGATAGACAGAGAAACACTTGAAAAAGACATCTTAGCAGTATTTGATACCAATAAAAACAAGTTACTAAAAAACATACTACCAGAATTAGTACATAACGGACTGTCCTCTGTAGTATCAGAATTATTACCAGAGATAGATTATACAACACCTGTGCATAGTGTCTCTAAAATAGATCGCAAGAAAATAGCACTACTACTAAAAAATATTCCTATGACGATTACAGGGTTACTGGGATATGACAAGGCAGTAATCGCTGATGGTGGTATCAGTTTATCAGAGATGAATACCAAAACTATGCAATCGCTGAAATATACTAATCTCTACATTACAGGTGATTTATTACACGTAAACCGTCCATCTGGTGGATTTTCTCTCCAGTTATGTTGGACTACGGGATATATAGTCGGTAATCATATATAAAAAATCCCCTAGGGGATTTTTTATATTATGCATCTCCTTCAATTTCTTGGCCTACAATATATGTACAACCTTGTTCTCCAACTATAGCACTATGGTCTATACCTACTGGAACATCTATTCTTTCTCCAGCAGAAACAGTTCTTTGTATCCCACCAAAAAAAGTTACAGAACCATCCATTACATAAAAAGATACTTTTCCTTGATGATTATGGTTGTCATATATCGTTCCAGGTTTATCAATCCATTCATACACTATTGGAAAACCTTCAGATGTTAGTATTTCAATTGCTTGAATTTTATTCATATCAATGATTATTGTGATAATCTCTGATCGATTCGATTAATATCTCGCGGGAACAAAGTAGCTTCTTTGACGTTTTCTATTCCGAGGAATTTTTGTGTCAATCGTTCCAATCCCATACCAATCCCACCATGAGGTGGAATACCGTATTTGAAAGCCATGAGATAAAATTCAAACTTATCAGGATCAAGTCCTTTTGATTGTATTTTTTCAATCAACATATCATAATCATGTACACGCTGACTCCCTGAAACAATTTCTACTCCACGGAATAATAAATCAAAACTTTTTGTCATACCTGCATCTGCCATATCTTCCATGGTATAAAACGGCCGTTTAGATACTGGGTAATGCGTTACGAATACGAAATCACTGTTTAGTTTTTCTGCTGCATATTCACATAACCAACGTTCGTCTTCTGGTTCGAGATCTGGTTCACCGATAATATCTTTACCTGTTTCTGCTTTTATTAATTCTTGAACTTCTCGGAGTTTCATTACAGGAAAAGTATCAGGTGTTTTTGGTAGTTCAATCTTGAAATAATCTAACTCTTTTTCTAATTTTTGCCCTACTGAATGAACCATATGTTTCAAAGTATTCTGAATCATATTCATAACATCTCTATGGTCATTAATAAACGCCATTTCAAAATCGAGCATTGTCATTTCATTGAGATGACGTGATGTTGCGTGTTTTTCTGCACGGAATTGTGGACCTGTGGTGTATACTCGCTCATACACTCCGGCCATCATTTGTTTGTAGAGCTGTGGACTCGTTGAAAGATATGCTGGTTGATTATATAAATATTCAAGTTTAAATACTCCTGCACCTCCTTCGGCATCACCTCCTACAATTCTCGGAGCTTGAAATTCAGTAAAGTTTTGACTGTTTAGATATTCACGAAAAGCATTCAAAATTACAAACTGTGTTTTAAAAATATTTTTTTCTCGTTCTCGTCTGAGTGTATATGGTCGATAATCCAATAATGTATCCAAGTTTATTTCTGCATCAAACGTAAATGGTAAATCTTGGTTGGTACTAATAATCTCCATACCTAAAACCTCGAGTTCTATATCACCGTTTTGTTTGTCGATTTGAACATTTTTTTCTGGTCTCTGGTTTACAGTACCTGTGACTGATACAACATATTCTGTATTTGATAATTTTGCAGTCTCCATTGCAGGACTGTTTGGTAATACCACACCCTGTACATATCCACTGTTATCACGAAAATCAAAAAACACCATTTTCCCCTGATCTCGTCGTACAGAAACCCAACCATTAATAGTAACGGTTGTGCCTTTGTGGTTTGATAAATCCCCAATCATCGTTCGTTGTGTTGTCATATAGACAGACTATAGCAAAAATAAAGCACAAAATCAATGTAACGAAAAAGAGAAGCACTTGAGTACTTCTCTATAATTATATTTAATTTAAACAGTAGAACATTCTTTTATCCCTTTACCTAAAAAGGCATTTATAAATGATAACAATTGGATAAGTTGAAAAGATGCTTCTTCCCATGTACCTGTAAAGGTTAGTGGTTTTAAGAATCTTACATAATCTTCAACCTTTATATAGTTTTCATTTATATTCAGAGGTCTATTGGCCATAGCATGAGCATAGAATGCATTTGTATCGTAGTACAGTACATTTTTTGCTTCACGATTTATACCAAATATACTTTTTTCCATTAGTAAATTCGGTACTCCAGAAAATTGCAAAACCGCAATATTTTCTTCAAAGTAAATAATACTTCCATTAAAAATCTTAATGGGTACGTCATTACCATTAAATGAATAGCGATGCTCAAAATCAGCCTTAACTAATCCCCGATACTCTTTTTCTTTAGAGTCAAACCTAATATCGGAATGTACTTCCTTTCCATTAAAATACCATCGTTCTTGTGAGATAAAGGCATATACATCCTGTATCCTAAATTCAAAAGGTATTTGTGACGGAATAGTTTTGAGCCAGTCTACCCATTCGTTAAGTGACTTACAAAGTTGATCAGCTTTTTCACTTACTTGCAGATTTTTAACCGCTTCAGGTAATTCCTGTATTTCAAGATTAGAAAACCCATACATTTTTTGAAGAGGAATAATAACTTCTTCATTAAGTACTTTGTTCCAATCCTTTTCAGGTTCAAAATACACTGCTTCGTTTCCCATTTCGCCTTCACCAGTGAGAACTTTCTCAAGTGATGGTAGCCATAGTGCAAACACATCACCGCAAGTACCATCTCTTACTTCAACTTCAACATGATACTTTTCAAATTGTTTGAGCAGTACAAGCCAATCTTTTAGCGACTGTTCTCTTTTTTTAAGATCAAGGTGTTGAATTTTTTGCAATTCCATAATTTCTGGAAGATCTGGAGTAAATCCAAAATACTTCATAAAATATTTTTCTGCGGAATCGAACGAATTAAAGTTTTCAATGTGTGTCCCGGCTTGTGTGAAAAATTCAACTGATCCATCAGCGTAAAAGTAAACCTTACCGGTTTGCTTAGCACCATTAGTCAGTTTATTTTCAAAAAACCAGGTAAACAGTAGGGATGCTTCTGTGGTAAAAGATTCTACCACTTCTACATAAGAGCCAGACACAAGATTTGTCAAGGTCTTTTGCCAAGATTCAATGACTTGGATAATTTTTCCAGCAGTTTGTGGTTTTGTTAATTTTTCTAAGTTTTCTAGTAGTTTCTTCATTTTGTAATTGATTTAATTTTGAGAGAATATTTGAATATAATTATACATATAAAATATAATAAGTCAAGTAATCAAAAGACGCGGAAATCGTAGATTTCCGCGTCTTTTGGTTTATGGTTTTTTATACTACACAATATGCACATGTTTTTTGGCGGCGACACAATCAGTACAGATTACATGGAGTTCTCTGCGGACATTGCCGCTGTTTAATAGATTACTGGTGAGTGATCCACAGATTTCGCATTCTCCAATATCAGGAGTTTCATCATCAAACGCCATACGCATACGACCATCGAATACGAACATATTTCCTTCCCAGTGACCCTTGCTGCCATATTTTTCTCCGTATTTTGCAATCCCTCCATCGATTTGATAGACCTGTTCGTACCCACGGTTTTTCATCATTGCTGAGAGGATTTCACAACGAATACCTCCGGTACAATACGTTACGATCGGTCGGTCTTTGTGTTTACTGATTTCTCCGTTTTCAATATCGTTAATAAATTCTCCAGATGTCGTAATCGGTGGAACAATAGCGTTTTTAAACTTGCCGATTTTTGCTTCGTATTGATTGCGTCCATCGTAAAATATTACATCGTCTCCGTATTTTTCTACCAATTCATTTACTTGCTCTGGTTTTAAATGTATTCCACCATTGGTTACTCCTGTTTCGTCCACAGTGATTTCGTCCGGTGCTCCAAATGCTACGATTTCTGATTTTACCTTGACCATGAGTTTCGGAAAATTTTCTCGCCCTCCTTCACTCCATTTATAGGTGATTTTTTTCATCGTGGTGTGTCTGTTCATTTCCTTGATATAGGTTTTAATATCCTCGATACCACCACCAAGTGTTCCATTGATACCGTGTTTACTGATCAGAATTCGCCCACGGATATTGAGCCGCTCACACAGGTGTCGTTGCCAGTACATTACCGTTTCAGGATCTGCTATGGGTGTAAATTTATAAAACAAAATGATTTTCTGTAGTTTGTTTTTTGGACTTGATGATGGGTATTCTGAGTGCGTCATATAACCTATCTATACCATAGAATAGTGATATTGTTAATATCGTTACTGTGGTATACTAAAAAAATTATGAAAAATATTATAACTACCAAAAAAACAAAAATTCTCTGTACATTGGGACCTGCAACGAATGATGAAAAGATTATTAGTAGTCTGATAGATGCAGGGATGAATGTTGCGAGACTTAATATGAGTCATGGTGACCACAGAGAACATGCAGTACGTATTACCAATCTTCGCCGCGCAGAAAAAAAATCAGGTACTCATATTGGTATCCTGCTCGATCTCTCTGGACCAAAAATCCGTACTGGGGATTACACTACACCTACCATACATTTAACACCTGGGAATACTATTATTCTCACGACAAAACCTATGATAGGTAATGAACGGAAAATTTCTGTAAATTACAAAAAATTACCTCGTGAAGTAAAATCCGGTTCAATTATCATGCTCGATGATGGACGTAGAAAATTACAAGTTACCAGTGTTTCAGGTGATGAAATTTATTGTAAGATTATTATTGGTGGAGATATAAAACCACGTCGTGGTGTAAATGTACCTAATGGATATTTATCAATCAAAGCCCTCACCAATAAAGACAAACAAGATTTACTCTGGGGACTCTCTGCCGGAATTGATTTCGTAGCACTGTCATTTGTTCGTACTGCAAACGATATCAAGGACTTGAAAAAACTATTAATCCAAGAAAAACATATACCAAAAATTATTGCAAAAATAGAAACCCAAGAAGCAATAGATAACATCGACAGTATCCTGGATCAAGTAGACGGTATCATGATTGCTCGTGGAGATTTATCGGTAGAAACTCCGAGAGAAAATGTACCGGTATATCAAAAACATCTCATCAAAAAAGCAATTGCAAAAGGAAAATTCAGTATTGTAGCAACCCAGATGATGGAAAGTATGATACACAATCCTGTACCTACTCGTGCTGAAACATCAGACGCAGCCAATGCTATTTTTGACGGTGCAGATGCTATCATGACCAGCGAAGAAACATCTCTCGGTCAGTATCCTGTAGAAACAGTTATCACCATGTCGCAGATTGCAACCTATGTAGAAGATGCATTTAAAACAGGTATTCCTGTACAGTATGATCCAGAACATCTCGTATCACACGCCATCACCCACAGCGCGAAAAAGCTTGCAGAAAACCTGAACGCATCCATGGTAATATCCCTGACCGAAAGTGGTCGTGCCGCCAGAGAGATTGCTCAATTCCATGGAGCACAACCAATACTGGCTCTCACTCCTAGTCTACAAACAGCACGTGCGCTCTCGATCACTCGTGGAGTTACCTCATGTATATATGCTCCAAAACAAGAAATCACTCACATTAGACCAGAATTGAAAAAAATTGCTCATCAACATGGAGAACTACTGGAGACAGTATTGTCATCTGCAGTGGTAGTCGTATGCGTAAAACAGGGAGTACTAATATGGTGATGGTGGAAACTGTATAAAACCCTGTACAAAACACGCGGGAAAGGCTTCGCCTTTCCCGCGTGTTTTACTATTGTTTATATTACCTAAAATTCCTCTCGCAAAATTCATTAATTTCCTGTTGTGATAATACTTGATTCATCACACCACGGAATATTGTTTCCTGTGTTTGTTTATCCCAAGATTTTTCCGGACCTCCTGAGGTCTGATGTTTTGACCATTCCTTGTAGAGATTACTGGCTTGTGCTACAGGGAGTGTTACGAGAACAATATCATCAATATCATTTCCTTTGCGCTTTTTAGCACTTACAACTTGTTCTTCTTTGTACTTTGATTTTTTAGTATCCATCGTAAACTGAATACCAATATCTGTTGCCGTATCTGATTCAGTAATCTTTGCTCCACGATTTTTTTCATTATTTCTACGATGAATAATAAAATCTATTTTTTGTTCTACGTCTTGATACACATCAGCATCAACAATTTCAAAATCTGCATCTGTTTCTATAACCAATTTTTTCAAGAAATTTTTAACCATTTTTTCTGCGACTACTCCACCCTGTTCACTACCTTGTTCCATACGTTTTTCTATTGCTCGATAGGCGTCTTGTTTGAAACTATCTCCACGAGTAAATGCAGTTTCTGAAGTAATAATTTGTTTATCAAGTTTTTCACGCAAATCAGCCTTTAACTGCTCCAAGTAATATTTCCGAATATCGTGAATATTTACCGAAGTTTCAAACGTATACTGCAATCCCCATTCACCATCAGTCATGATTTCTGCGATACTTACAGGACTTTCTCTACCCTCTGCATCTCTGATGAAAAATTCTCCATCATGTGATGATACTGCGACAATAGGTAATTTATTACTCATATCAGAAAATTTATTCAGTGTCTCATGCTGAAAACCACCATCGAGTGTCCGTGTCTTTTCGAGGAATTTTTTAAACTTGTTTAATTTTTCAAGTTTTTGTTTTTGGATCGTATAGATTTCTAATTCTGCTTCAGGATTAGTATGTGATTCATTACTTGTTGTTTTAATTAATTCGTCTCGTTGTTGCAACGAAACAGCCTTACCTTCTTTTGAAAAGTCTTTCAGGGATGATTTAATAGTTTCAGTGTATTTTTTTAAATTGTTTTCAAAATTGAATTTCATA
>CAZYHU010000019.1:0-8329 GCA_964647175.1 uncultured Candidatus Saccharibacteria bacterium | reverse complement strand
CGAGATAAATCGATGTAGTTCGTTTACGAGCCTCATCATCAAGTGCAGACCCTGGAGTTACATAATACGAAACATCAGCAATATGAATACCGATTTCTAAATTCCCATCAGGTAATTTTTTATACGATAAAGCATCGTCAAAATCCTTGGCATCGATCGGATCAATCGTAAATGTGGTAACATCGCGCATATCACGGCGGTTAGCTATTTCACTCTCTGGAATTCCAGTACTATGTAATTTTTTAGCTTCGTCTATTACATCATCAGGAAATTCAATATCGAAACCTTTTTCGACAACAATAGCTGTCATTTCTGTATTATTATCTCCTGGATTTCCCAGAATTTCATCGATACTTGCAGTCGGTACATCACCAATCCAAGTCCCCATTTTCACAGAGACTTTTTTACCGAGTGTACTATCAATATCAGACGGAACAGGAGCAATGCGGAATTCTGGTTCGCGACTGTCTGATGAGATGAGATAGTATTCACCAGATTTTTTTTCGATGACTCCTGTATATAAACTTTTCCCACGTTTTACGATACTGGTTACGGTCCCACTGCCTGATTTTTTATCGGTAATGGTTACATTAACGGTATCACCATTTAACGAGTGTAGATTATTTTGTGGTTCGATTAATGTCACGAATCCCGAGTCTTTGTGATTTACGAAACCATAGCCGTTTTTACCAATTTTAAAAATCCCTGTGAAATTATCTGGAACGGTGGCTTTCAGGGCTGTATTATCGACAATAGGTTTACCAGTATGACGTGGTGGGCGAGATGAAGTACGGTCAGATGGAGCGTTATTTTTCCAATTTTTATTTGGTCGATCAGATTGAGGTTGTTGCATATGGTGTTATCTTATCATATTTTTAGGATCTGTGATAGCTTTTAAAACTTGAGTTTTTATAAATACGAGAGTATACTATACCCATATGCAAAATACATTTTTATTTCGGGCATCGCTCAAAAAGTCTTGGTCAGTTTTTAAAACTAACTGGATACTATTAGTAGGTGGATTAGTAGGATATTACATGATTAATCTGGCATTTTCATGGTTTGCAGAGTCATTACAACGTGGACGTATGTTCAGTATATCAAGTACTCTTGTTTCATTAATCGGTACGATTGTTAGTCTTGTTATTTTATTAGGATATTATAATACAGGATTACGATTATCAGAAAAAAAATCTATTTCATTCAAAGGTTTAATAACAGTTCCGAATAAATTACTTGGAAATGCTATTATTGTTCAGATTTTACGTAGTCTCATCATGTTGCCAGTTATTATTGTTGCAGGGATATTGTTTTTCATTATTGGTATGGGTAATTTACCAGCCGGTATTACCATTGCTATTGTTGGATTGGTAACATTGTTATATATTCAGCTCCGTACAGGATTTACGATATTTTTATCAATAGATCATTATGAAACAATGAAACCTTGGGCTATCATTAAACATGCATGGTCAGTTACAGCAGGTAAAGAATGGCTTATCGTTGTATTTGTACTAAAAATTGTAGTATTAAATATTCTTGGTGCAATACCGTTTGGATTGGGATTATTTATAACTATTCCATTAACTATGTTGATTGCAGTAGATTTCTATCGAACATATATCAATTCTAAAACAGGGTCTACAGAATCAGTTCATACTGATATAGTGGTGAAAAATTCAGAAATCGAGGCTCCAGAGGTAAAATCAGAACCTGAAGCAGAAATCTCAGAATCTACAGACATGAATTCTGAATCAGGGGACAGTGAGACTGCTACAGTTTAATCTAAAAGAAAAATCCCTATGGGATTTTTCTTTTAAAAACCTTGCAAAAATAAAGAGATTATGGTATATACAATACAACTGAAACGAACTGTAACGGATGGCTTGCAAACTACTTTATTATCAGTCTATTCATTGAGAGAGTAATCCTCAATAATCCCGTATAATAACGGTTTTTATTCGTTATGCAAAAACATGCAACGCATTCTCCTGTATCAGGAGTAGGTTTTAGAGAGCAGAAGTTTTTCTCTAAATATCGTGCTCCACTGTCACCGTTACCAAACTTGGTAGAGAACCAAATCGTCTCATATCAAAAGTTTCTGGAAACCAGTCTCGCTAAAATCATTACAGATTTTTCTCCGATTACTGATTATTCAGAGAAAAAATTTGAATTAACCATTACAGGTGTATCAGTCACAGGACCAGATACAGATGTTGTTTATGCAAAAGAAAACAAATTAACCTATGAAGCCCAAATCAAGGCTATGGTTAAATTGAAAAATAAAGCGCTCGGTATCGAAAAGGAACAAGAAATATTCCTCACTGATATGCCGATCATGACTCCATACGGAACATTCGTGATCAACGGAGTAGAACGAGTTGTAGTACCACAATTAATCCGAACATTCGGAGTATCATTCCCTGACCGTCAAACACGCAAAGGGCACTTTTTCGGTGCAAAAATTATCCCAGAACGTGGAGCATGGATTGAAATCGAATCAGAATATGATGATGTTATTTATGTACGTATTGATAAAAAACGAAAATTCCCAGTAACGAGTTTACTCCGTGTACTCGGACTTGAAACTGATGAAAAAATCTTGAAAAAATTCAAGAATGAAACAGCTCGTAATTACATTGCTTCTTCACTTGAAAAAGATCCTGCAAAAAACACTGATGAAGCCTATGGAGAAATTTATCGTAAACTCCGTGATGGAGAAGTCGCCTCAGCAGAAAACGCTCGAGAGTTTTTCGACTCGATTATTTCATCTGAACGATACAATCTATCAGTCGTAGGACGATATCAATTCAATAAACGATTCGGAAAGAGTATGGACGAAGCAGATTTAAATGTATTTACCATTACTGCAGATGATATCGTAACAATCGTAGAGAAAATTGCAGCACTTAACGAAGATCCAAAATCTAAACCAGATGATATTGATCATTTGGGATGGCGTCGTGTGCGTTTCGTAGGAGAACAAATCGAAATGAAAATCCGTAAAGGAATGGCTCAATTAAAACGAAATGTTCAGGATAAAATGTCTACGATTGAATCAGAAACTATTCTCCCGATCCAAATCATTAATCAACGACCACTCCAAGCCCGCATCAAGGAATTCTTCTCACAGAGTCAATTATCACAATTCGCAGACCAGGCAAACATCCTTGCCGAACTCGAACACATGCGTCGTTTAACAGCTATGGGTCCAGGAGGACTCACTCGTGAACGAGCAGGGTTTGAAGTACGTGATCTTCATACATCTCACTATGGGCGTATTTGTCCTATCCACACACCAGAAGGTCCAAACATCGGACTCGTACTCCATATGGCACTCTATGCTCGTATTAATCATTTCGGAATGATTGAAACACCCTATGTAAAGGTAAAAAATGGTAAAATCACCAACGAAGTCGTCTACCTCAATGCAACCGACGAAGAAAAATACACGATTACCCATGCTGGAGTACAGTATGATAAAAACGGAACAATCACCGAAGAAATCGTAGCAGCACGTATTAAAACTCGTCCTGGATTTGCTACAAAATCAGAAATCGATTTCGTTGACGTTTCTACGAATCAAGCCTTTTCAGTTGCGAGTTCAATGATTCCTTTCCTTGAACATGATGATGCAAAACGAACACTCATGGGAGCGAACATGCAAAAACAAGCAATGCCTTGTGTTATTCCTATGGCTCCATTGGTTGCTACAGGTATTGAAACATCAGCAGCTCGTGATACAGGACGTATGGTATTAGCCAGTGTTGATGGAACAATTACTGCAGTAGACAGTACAAAAATCGATATCAAGGATAGTAAAGGCAAGCTCCACACACACCCATTGATCACTTTTACTCGTACAAACCAGAGTACTCTATACCACCAACGACCAATCGTAGCATTAGGTCAGACTGTAACAGCAGGAACAGTAATTGCCGATGCAGCAACAACAGACGGAGGGCAATTAGCAATCGGACAAAACGTAATGGTAGCGTTCCTCTGTTTAGATGGAGCAAACTACGAGGATGCGATTATTATTTCACAAAAACTGGTTAAAAACAGTATCTTTTCAAGTATTCACATCGACGAATATGAATGTGTTGTTCGTGATACAAAACTGGGTGAAGAGCAAACGACTTGTGATATTCCAAATATCGGTGAAGCTCGTCTCAAAGACCTCGACACAGATGGTATTGTGCGTATCGGAGCCGAAGTTCGCGCAGGAGATATTCTCGTAGGTAAAATCACACCAAAAGGTGAAGTAGAATTAACTCCAGAGGAACGTCTCCTCCGCAGTATTTTCGGAGAAAAAGTCAGAGATGTAAAAGACACATCACTCCGTATGGGGCATGGACTATCAGGTCGTGTTATCGGTGTGAAAATTTTCTCAAAAGAAACAGGTCACACGATGGAATCAGGAGTATTGAAAAAAATCTATGTAGAAATCGCTCAAACTCGTAATGTTCAAGTAGGAGACAAACTCGCAGGACGGCACGGAAACAAAGGAGTAATTTCAACTGTATTACCAGAAGAAGACATGCCATACATGGCAGATGGTACACCTATTGATATCGTACTAACAGCGGTGGGAGTTTCATCTCGTATGAACTTGGGACAAATTTTGGAAATGCACCTTGGTCTCGCTGCGGGAACATTAGGATATCAGGCTATCGTGCCACCGTTTAGTGGTGCGACCGCTGATGAAATCGGTTCAGAGCTCGTTCGTGCAGGATTTAATGATACTGGAAAAGTTGCATTATTCGATGGTAAAACAGGAGATCAATATCACCAAGACGTAGCAGTTGGATACATGTATATGTTGAAACTCAACCACATGGTTGATGATAAAATGCATGCACGTTCTGTTGGTCCATACAGTCTCATTACTCAACAACCACTCGGAGGAAAATCTCAATCAGGAGGACAGCGTTTCGGAGAAATGGAAGTTTGGGCACTCGAAGGTTACGGTGCAGCCCATACATTGCGAGAAATGCTCACGATTAAATCAGATGATATTATGGGACGATCTCAAGCATTCGATGCAATCATCAAAGGTGAAAAAATTAAAAAACCAAGTGCCCCTGCAGCATTCAAAGTAATGCTCTCATACCTCCGCGGACTTGCGCTCGATGTTAAATTAGAAGGTATTCATCAAGAATATACAGAAATAAAAGGTCGCAAAGCAGAACCATTGGAATTGGATTTTGATATCGATGATATCGACCCATTACTCTAAATCAGGTTTCTTTATTCACTACTAATTTTAAAACACTATGTCTACAACGAACTTAACTCACGAAAGTATCCATCAGCCAGATACCATGAGTCTCTCATTGGCATCTCCTGATCGAATTCGTGAATGGTCATTTGGTGAAGTACAAAAACCTGAAACAATTAACTACCGTACTGGACGCTCAGAGCGTGGAGGGTTGTTCGATGAACGAGTATTCGGTCCAGATCGAGATTATGAATGTTATTGTGGTAAATACAAACGCATCCGTTATGCGGGTATTATCTGTGAAAAATGTGGAGTAGAAGTAACAAAATCTATCGTTCGTCGTGAACGTATGGGACATATTGAACTCGCATCTCCTGTTGCGCATATTTGGTTACTCCGTGGTATTCCATCTCGTATGAGTTTATTACTCGACATTCCAATTACTCAATTAGAAAAAGTCGTCTATTTCGGTGGATATATTATTACCGATGTATACGAAGAAGAACGAGCAAAAATCTTGAAAGAATTAGATAATGAATTCAAGTTAAAAACCAAAGCCATCGACAAAGATAAAGACAAAGAAAAATTAAAAGAATTATTCACTGCAACGAAAAAAGAAGTTCTCGAAATAGTGCAACATAAAATCCTCACCGAAGCAGAATTCCATAAATTCTCAATGAAATATTCAACACTGTTTGATGCTGGAATCGGATCAGAGGCTGTGTATGATATTTTCAAAAAAATGGATCTAAAAGTTCTCGGACTTGAAATCGAAAAACGATTAGAAAAAACAACTACAGGAGCGGCTCGTGAAAAATTAGAAAAACGATTACAAATGGTACGAGCATTAGATACATCAAACCAACGTCCAGAATGGATGTTCTTGACGGTGATTCCAATCATTCCACCCGCACTCCGACCAATGGTTGCGCTCGAGGGTGGTCGTCACGCAACATCAGATGTAAACGATTTGTACCGTCGTGTAATTAATCGTAATAACCGTCTCAAGAAATTAAAAGAAATCGGAGCACCAGAAGTAATTCTCCGTAATGAAAAACGTATCCTACAAGAAGCTGTAGATTCATTGATTGATAACACTATTCGTAAACACAGTGGATCAGTTGCGATGAGTCAGGCACAACGACGTCAATTAAAATCTCTCTCAGATAACCTCAAAGGAAAACAAGGAATCTTCCGTCAAAACCTACTCGGTAAACGTGTAGATTATTCAGGGCGTTCAGTAATCGTAGTCGGACCAAGTTTGAAATTAAATCAATGTGGATTGCCAAAATATATGGCACTGGAATTATTCCGTCCATTTGTTATTTCTGAAATCTTGAAACAAGAAATGGCATTTAATATTCGTGGAGCAGGACGATTAATCGAAGAAGGAGCACCAGAAATCTGGGCAATTCTCGAACGAGTAATTGCAGGTAAATATGTACTCCTCAACCGTGCGCCGACACTTCACCGTCTCTCAATCCAGGCTTTCCATCCAGTCCTAATCGAAGGAAAAGCAATCCAGATTCACCCAATGGTATGTACAGCATTTAACGCCGATTTCGATGGAGATCAGATGGCTGTTCACGTACCATTATCAGAGGCTTCACAAACAGAAGCTCGAGAATTAATGGCGTCTACAAAAAACCTCCTCAAACCTCAATCAGGAGATCCAATTACTACACCAGGACAGGATATGTTGATTGGATGTTATTGGATGACAAAAATCGATACTGAGGCTATGGGCACAGGAAAATACTTTGCATCTCCTATGGATGCTACCCTAGCACAACAAATGGGTGTGATTGATTACCGTGCAAAAATTACTATTATCGGGGACGATACAGTACGTTACAGTGCATTTGAATCTAAACCATTTGAAACAACTGTTGGACGAATTATGTTCAATACAGAAATCATTCCAGAATCGTTTGGTTTCTATAATCAAGAAATCAAGAAGGGTGACCTCTCAACGATTATCGATAAAATCATTAACCAGTTTGGTATTGATGGAACTCCAGAATATCTCGACCGTATTAAAATGTTCGGACAAAAATACGCTACGATTTCAGGTACAACGATTGGTATGAGTGATGCAGTAGTCCCAGCAGAAAAAGGAGACATTGTTATTAGTGGTAAAAAACGCCAAGCCGAAGTAGAAGATCAATATACAGAGGGACTCATTTCAGAAGACGAACGATATAACAAGGTAATTGAAATCTGGGAAAACGTAACACGACAAATCGAAAAAGTAGTAGAAAAAAATCTCGACAATTCACAATCAATTGCAGTAATGATCGCTTCAAAAGCTCGTGGTAACATCAGTCAGTTAACACAGATGGCAGGTATGAAAGGAGTAATCGTAAACACAGCAGGACGTCCAATCGATTTCCCTGTTATTTCATCATACAAAGAAGGTCTCTCTCCGATTGAATATTTCATTACGAATCACGGATCTCGTAAGGGGCTTGCCGATACGGCGCTCAACACAGCGACTGCTGGATATTTGACTCGTAAACTGGTAATCGTAGCTCAGGATGTAGTAATCACTGAGGAGGATTGTGGTACGAAAAAAGGTTACATTGTTCGTAATCAAAACATCGACGGTATGGTTAAAACAATCGGTAAAGAATCTGCAGGACGAGTATTAGCAGAACCAGTCAAAGACGCATCAGGTACTGTAGTATTTAAACGAGGACATCTCGTTACTCGCGCAGAGGGAATACAGCTCGATCAGATGGGATTAGATCATGTAGTGGTTCGTTCACCATTGACCTGTGAAACAGTACATGGACTATGTCGTCAATGTTACGGACTCGATCTCGGACGTAATGAACTTGTTAAATATGGTGAAGCCGTAGGTATCGTTGCAGCACAGGCAATCGGAGAACCAGGAACACAGTTGACGATGCGTACAGTTCACTCAGGAGGAGTTATCGGAACAGATATTACCAGTGGTCTCCCTCGTGTATCACAAATATTCGAAGAAGGAGCAATTAAAATCCCTGCAGTAATTTCAGAATACGCAGGAGAAATTACCGATATTACAACAGATGATGAAGATCAAAAAATAATCCACCTCACTGGTGATACTGTTATCGGAGAAGC
>CAZYHU010000018.1:0-8477 GCA_964647175.1 uncultured Candidatus Saccharibacteria bacterium | reverse complement strand
GACATGGATAAAGCTCTGCATCAAAACAATCTCAAAACCAGAGAAACGATGTCGTTTATGATAAACGACATTACAAAACACGGTGAGCATATCGCCCGTGCATCTGGTATGATCGGAGCACTCTGGGACCATGTAGAGATGCGTCGTATCCTGTCTGAGTTGAATGTTCGTATCAGTATTGGCGTGTTTTCTCTCATAAACGACATTGTGATAATTATCTCTCAGGGACACGATAGTACGATAAACGACATTGATACAGTAAACAGAAAAAAATATGAAATAATAACGTCCGTTGATGTTTTAGTAAATTATTTTACCACATTGCATACATTGGGATATATCTCTGGTATGAACCGTGATATTATGGTCAGAGAGCTCGGTAATTTAAATACTAAAATCAATAACCTGTATGATGTCCTTTATATCTATTATCAGGGACAGAGTATGCAATCAGTATCTGAAAATCTCAGAGACATAGACCAAGTTATCAAGGACACGAGAGAGAAAAATATCAAAAATCACACCTCACAACAGGGACAATATCATACAGAAATCGAATCTATTTTTACAAAACCAGAACACAATGATATAAAGGACACAAGTCATCTGTTTATCAAGGACATGCCTGTTGTAAATAATCCAGAAAATACTATTCTCAAGGACACTGAAAATCTAAAGGACATTGTAAAGGACATGCCAATGTCCCTGACAAAATCAGATAAACAAATAGATATGCAATTAGAAATACATCGGAGAAAACAGTCTATTATAGAACTACTAAAAACAAAACACAGTATCCCTGCGCATGAACTGGGAATACTATTCCCTCAATATTCTCGTAAAACATTACAGAGAACTATGGCAGATTTAACTCATGCAGGTATCATAAAAAAATCAGGAGAAAAACGGTGGAGCGAATACATTCTCATGAATACCGATCACTAATAAAACTACACATGAAATATAGTGTAGTTTTATTGTATGTGATATAATCTATTGCATATGAGTTTGTTCAAACGAGAAAAAAGAAAATATACTAAACGTAATCAACCAGAACCAGTTGATGAATTACCTGAACCAACATCAGAACCATTATCACCTGAAACAAAACGGATTTTATGGGGTGTCAGTCTGACTATTATTAGTATACTGATGGGATTATCTGTATGGGGGCATGGTGGTGCTGTGGGTAGTTATGTATATATCAATGTTCTAAAAAAATTACTGGGATATGGCAGTATGGTTGCACCTGTATTGATGCTGGTGGCAGGATTATTAGTAACAAGTAATAAAAAATTCCTCCGTGGTTGGGTAGAAATATTGGCATTTACCATGATGAGTTTGGGAATATTAGGACTGCTCCATTTTGCATTACCATTGGAATTAGGTGGTGGAGTTATTGGTAAAATCATCGGTGGATCACTGATCTATGGATTCGATACTGTAGGAGCATTTTTTATTCTCTCTGGTATGTTTCTATTATCAGTCATTACATTGTTCTCGTCTGAAATTAATTGGTCTGCACTGCGCGAGACTTGGTCATCAATGTTAGAGCGTTCACATAATGAACCTGATGAAGATTATTATGATGACTCTACACCTGAAGTTGAAACAACTACTATTGATCTCAAATCTCTCGTAGATGATGAACCAGAACCTGAAAAACCAAGTTATGAACCTGTGCCAACTGCTCCAATAAAACCGGAACCAGAAATCGCAGAATCCAGTTTCAGTATCGATGATTATGATAATGATTATGAATTCCCTCCACTGTCTCTATTATCTAAATCATCTGGTAAATCGAGCGTCGGAGATATCAAGACTCAGGCAAATCTGATTAAACGCACACTCCAGAACTTTGGGATTGATGTAGAAATGGACGAAGTCTCTGTCGGTCCGACCGTAACACGGTATTCATTAAAACCAGCTGAAGGTATCAAACTGTCTCGTATTATAGCGCTCAAACATGATTTAGCGCTCGCATTGGCTGCTCACCCTATCCGTATCGAGGCTCCCATCCCTGGAAAATCATTGGTTGGTATTGAGTTACCAAATACTACTAAATCAAGTGTAGGGCTCGGTAGTCTATTATCTGATAAAGAATTTGAAAGCTCTCCAAAACCGTTACTAGTAGCACTGGGTAAAGGCGTTACTGGTAAATCATATTTTGCAGATATTGCAAAAATGCCACACCTCCTCATCGCAGGAACAACAGGTTCTGGTAAATCCGTAACAGTGCACAACTTGATATTGTCATTATTATATAGAAAAGGACCAAAAGATCTCCGTTTCATCATGGTAGATCCAAAACGTGTAGAACTGACGCTCTATAATAATATTCCTCATCTGCTGACCCCAGTAATCAAAGAACCTAAAAAAGCAATCATGGCGCTCCGTTGGGCAGCAAAAGAAATGGAACGACGATATGATGTACTGGAATCGCACAGTTGTCGTGATATCGGATCATACCATACGAATATTCTCGCAAAATGGCAAAATGACCATGATGAAAATGATCGTAGCGAAGCAGGACCAGAACGTATGCCGTATATCGTTATCATTATTGATGAACTTGCGGATATTATGCAGGCGTATCCTCGTGAATTAGAGGCTGGTATTGTGCGATTGGCTCAGATGTCGCGAGCTGTGGGAATACATCTCATCCTCTCTACTCAGCGTCCATCAGTTAACGTTATTACGGGACTCATCAAGGCTAATATCCCGTCTCGTCTCGCATTACAAGTAGCATCACAAATCGATTCACGAACTATTCTGGATGCTCCAGGAGCTGAAAGTCTACTCGGTAAGGGTGATACCTTATTCCAAGGTTCGGACATGAGCAAACCAGAGCGTATGCAATGTGGAAACGTCAGCGAAGAAGAAGTAAAAAATGTCGTCCGGTATATTGTTAAACATAACGATATGTTACCAGATGATATAACTATCGGTGAAGGTATGGATGAACATGCCGCAACCACATCAGGAAGCAGTTTCGGCGATATACCGAGCGACAGTGATGACGATGAATTATATGGTGAGGCTCTCCGTGCAGTACGCGAAGCCGGCAAAGCCAGTACCAGTTATCTCCAACGTAAATTAAAAGTCGGATATTCTCGTGCCGCACGATTAATCGACCTATTAGAAGAACGAGGTATTGTAGGCGCTGCTGACGGATCTAAACCTCGTGAGGTAATAGATAATAATCATACACCACAGTCAAGTATTTCTGAGGTTGCTGATACTGATGATGATGCTATACTATAACTATTAATTACACTACCCTATTATGAAACCCATGATTCAATCACGAACTCTACAGAAAAAAACAATCACCAAGGTGATGATTTTTCTGCCATTACTGATTGGAGCTGGGTTTTTATATTCTCGAATTATGCCATACATGGCAGGACCTATGGTGACATTACATGATACCGGTACAGAAACAACAACGACACCAGAAATGAGTTTTTCTGGAACGGTCGTACATGGTAAACAGTTATCTATTAATGGCGTACCTCTGATGATTGATAATCATGGAAACTTTACCCATCACATTGTTATGCAGCCTGGATTCAATACATTTACTATTAATGCATCTGATTCATTCGGACACAGTACAACCATTACAAAAAACTTTGTAGTACAGGAACAAGTCTATCAATCATTTGCTCATGTTAATAGTTCTGGTAGTTCTGAGGTTTCTGTAATACAATAATCTTAAAATAAAAGACTCGTCGAAAGTACACTTTGTATGAGTACTTGCGTGAGGCGCGAGTACGCCGAGCGGGAACAAATTTTTCACGAGAAAAATATTGTGTTACTCATACAAAGTTGTACTGAGTAAGAGACTTGTATTTTACAAATTATCTAGATATTCTTTATTTATTAAAAACACAACATTTATTTATATGGCTAAAAAAACTATAGCGAAAAAAAACGGTGGAGATTTATCAGATACTATTAAAATGATCCAAACCAAATTCGGTGAAGGATCAATCATGAAACTCGGTGAAACTCCAAAAGTCCACGTGAGTGCTATTTCTACAGGGTCTGTAGGACTTGATTTTGCTCTCGGTGTGGGTGGTATTCCCCGTGGACGTATTGTCGAGATTTTTGGTCCAGAATCATCTGGTAAAACTACATTGACATTACACGTTATCGCAGAAGCCCAAAAAGCCGGCGGTATCTGTGCATTTATCGATGCAGAACATGCTATGGATCCTGATTATGCTACAAAACTGGGTGTAAACATTAATGAGCTCCTCATCTCGCAACCAGATAACGGTGAACAAGCCTTGGAAATTACAGAATCACTCGTACGTAGTGGTAAAATCGATGTAGTAGTAGTCGATTCAGTAGCAGCATTGACTCCAAAGGATGAAATCGAGGGAGATATGGGAGCGCATCATGTCGGTAAACAGGCTCGTCTCATGTCTCAGGCACTCCGTAAACTGACTGCTATTGTTGCTAAATCAAATACGATTGTAATTTTCATCAATCAAATCCGTATGCAAATCGGTGTAATGTTTGGAAATCCAGAAACTACTCCAGGAGGAAAAGCCTTGAAATTCTATACATCAGTTCGATTGGACATCCGTAAAATCGCCCAAATCAAAAAAGGCGAAGACGTCGTAGGAGCACGAACACGCGTCAAAGTCGTAAAAAACAAGGTTGCTGCACCGTTTAAACAAACAGAATTCGATATTATCTATAACGAAGGAATATCTGCCGAGGGTGAAATGCTCGCACTGGGAGAGAAATTTAAACTGGTGAGTAAATCTGGAGCATCGTTTAGTTATAACAGTCTCGTAAAACCTGCCAAGGTTGCCAAGGGAGAACAAGCTCCAGAACCAAGTTATGAAAAAGTACCACTAGGTCGTGGATATGATGCGTCACGAATGTTTTTACGCGATAAAGCCAATCATGCTATTCGCGAAAAACTGATGCGAGAAATCCGAGAAGCCATGGAATCAGGTGGATTATCATTTGCAGGGACGCCTGAAAGTGATGAAGGAGAACCTGAGGAATAGTAACTATGTTATTTTAAAAAAACCACCTATACTATATAGGTGGTTTTTTATTTTAATATTATTACCAATAAGTACATAATTGTACAGACTTAAAGTACGAAACAGTTTCTATGTTTGCTAACTCTTTTGAGATAAAACTCACCTGTACATCTTCTTGTACAGGATTAAACGATACTTCTTTCTGTTTAAGATTAAACTGTTTCAGACGATAATTTTTATGCTCTCCACTGTTGTCCCCTTCTTCGTTTTCGTAATATTCTAAACCCTTAATCAGAAATTCTCTTCCTGATTGATCAAAATAATATTCTAGCCCATCAAGTCTCACAAAAGTTGCTAATCCTGTTCCAGAATCTATACTACTGATAATCGTAAGAAACTTTCTATGCCCTGTTTTAAATTTATGCCCCCCAGCATACGTAAATATATTTTTAATTTCATAAAAATCTCCTATTTCAAATTTGTATTCTTTTTCCATATTCTGTTGATTTAATTGTTAATTTAATAAAAACATTACTCTCAAAGAGTAATTATGTCAATATCCTTGAAAAAATAGGTAGTTTGTGTATACTGGTTTTATTATTTATTTAATTCCCTATCCCTATGCTCGCCTATAACGAAGTAACTCTCCGAAAAATTGTATTACACGATGATGAACCACATGAAGTCCTGGCATCACACGTATTCCGTAAACAACAACGCAAACCAGTAAATGCTACTAAACTAAAAAATCTCCTCACAGGACGTGTTGTCGAAATCTCATTTCAAGTTTCTGACAAGGTAGAAGAAGCTGACATGAAAAAATCTCCTATTAAATTCATCTATGAACAAAAAGGTGTGTACTGGTTCCATCCAGACAATAAACCAAACGAACGATTCGAATTAGATAAGACATTATTGGACGGTAAAGAACAATGGCTCAAAGGTGGCGAAACCTACCAAGCATTGATTTTCACTAATGATGAAGACGAAGAAAGAATCATCGGTGTAGCACTACCCGTAAAAATTGATTTAAAAGTTACTGAATCTGCTCCAGCAGTAAAAGGAAACACATCATCAGGTGCATTGAAATCTGTAGTTCTGGAAACAGGTGCACAGGTAAACGTACCGTTATTCATCAATGAAGGTGATCTTGTTACTATTAATACCGAAACAGGTGACTATGTAGGTCGCGCAGAAAAAAACTAGCACAAAAAAAACACCCGTCGGTGTTTTTTTTGTGCTTTATGCTTGGATGTACGGGAGTAATCCCATAAATCGTGCATGTTTGATAGCGAGAGAAAGTTTTCGTTGATTCTTTGCAGCTACTCCTGTTCGTTTAGAACCCATGATTTTACCTGTTGGTGAAAGGAATTTTTGCAAGATTTCGATGTCTTTGTAGTCAATATGTTTAATATTGTTTTGTTTAAAGTAACATTGCATGTAAATGTGCGTCAGGTTACATTAAAAAGGAATGTCTTCTGGATTAATATCATCTGCTGGATAATCAATCGTATCCATATCAGATTCGATTTCTGGAGCACTGTGAGCAGCTGTAGGGCCACCTGCAGATGTTCCATTTGCTGGTCGTGATCCGAATTGGACACGATCTGCTACGATTTCTGTACGGAATTTTTTAGCTCCATCTGGACCATCCCAAGACCGTGTCTGGATGCGTCCCTCGATAAAACAATTAGATCCTTTGCGTAAAAACTGACCACAAGTTTCTGCCTGGCGTCCGAATACTACAACATTGTGGTATTCGGTTGCTTCTTGGCGCATACCTGATTGATCTTTCCAAACACGGTTAGTTGCTACAGAGAATGTAGTAACTTTTGCCCCACTTGGAAGCGCTTTTACTTCTGGATCACGAGTAATATTTCCTCCGATGAATGCTTTGTTGATGTACATATATATTTATGATAAACAATTATTAATTACTACAAATGTAGTATATCCAGTATATCCTATTTAATTTTTACTGACAAGATTAGATAAATAATTATTCAGCAGATTCTGTTTCAATAGATTCAGGTACTGATTCTATGTCATCAACAGTACGAGTAACATCATCAATGAGTGTGTCAGGAGTAACAATATCAGCTAATACATCATCAGTATCTGATTCTGCATCAACAGAAGCTGTTACTTCATCATCACTATTGGTTAATTCTTTTCTCTTTTGCAAGATTTTAGAAAGAGGACTTTTAGCGATTACGGTGTTTTCTTCTACTGTTTTAATAATCATAAAACGAATAATAGAAATACGAGCTTCGAAAAGTTCTTTGATGATAGCGATTTGTTTAGGTTCAATACTAAACTTGATCCATCCAAAGTATGCCTGATTAAAACGAATGTTTTTGTTTTCGATTACACGAATCATTTCGTATGCAATATCGATAAACTCAGGATCTCCACTTGCGATAATGGTTCCACCGTTATCGGTGATTAATGTTTGCAGTTCGTTAACTGCGTTGTTGAGGTCATTGCCATGAACAGCTGGTGACAATAGGTACCCGATTTCATAGATTCTCGGGTCCAGTGTTTCAATAGCTACCTCAGTAGTTGCTTTTTTACGAGCCATAATAGTAGTTTTTTTGTTAATGCGACAATGAATAATATTCAGCCAATAGTTGCCCTACTGGTTCCTGAAGTCTCAAAACTGTAGCATAAAAATGTATAAAAGTAAACCTGCCACAAGTGGCAGGTTTTTATTGATTATTTTTCATTGAGACTAACATTATATACTTCTTCCCAACCAGTTTTGGACTTACCATAGATAGCGATAGTATCGATAGTAACATCAATAGGTTCAATAGAGCAGAACTTTTTAATACTTGACCAATATGAATCAAAGTATTTTGAAAAACCTTCTGCTATTGTTATATGTAATGTATTATCATGATCAAAAGGACCATGTTCATATTCAGGAAACTGAGAAACTAGTTCGTGGATTCCTGACCATAATGATGCAGCTGTTTTAGTTGCTTGGACTGGTAGTACTACATATTCAGAGCCAAAATGATCGATACCACCAATACGAATACGTGTTTTATGTAATCGCAACGCAATACTGGTGACACTGTTTTTTAATTTTTCAAGTGAAATAGTATCAATTGGTCTATGGAGACTAATATGAGGAAGCATTTTTTTATACAAAGGTTCTGTATCGAAACCAATTGTAGACGCTACAATGTCCATTTTGTTTTTAATACTATCACCTACTGTTCCTAGTATAGGAAATATAATAATAAATTTTTTATATTCTTTTTTCATGATTTTTTATTTTGACTATACACCATTGGGTACAAAAGCAAACAAGGGCGGAAACGAAGTTTCCGTGCTACTGCGGCATAACGTCCGCACCGGCAAGGGCGCCAGGCAGCTTGGGTGGACATTCCCGGTGGCGAATCGGCTGAAAGGCTATGTCCAATATTTGATCTGTCGATACCATGGTAATTGAATCCTGTT
>CAZYHU010000017.1:0-9196 GCA_964647175.1 uncultured Candidatus Saccharibacteria bacterium | reverse complement strand
TATTGTGTAATGTATATTTTATATGATACACTGTACATATATGTCAGTATCTCCATCACAAAACTTTGTACCTATTTCTGAAATACGAGATGGTGTTGTTATTATGAAAGACGGAACCATGCGTGGTGTATTGCTCGTTTCACCACTGAATCTCGGTCTTAAATCAGTTGATGAACAAGAAGCAGTAATGAGTGGTTTTCAAAACTTTCTCAATGCATTGGAATTTCCTGTGCAGGTTACTGTTTCATCACGACGATTAGATATTCGTCCGTATTTGCTTTCCTTGGAAAATAGATTACACGACATTCCTGAGGAGTTATTACGTGTACAAACACGAGAATATATCGAATTCATCAGATGGTTTAATGAACAATATAATATTATGTCTAAATTTTTCTATGTTATTGTTCCCTATTCTACTGTAACAGGTGGTGGAACAGGTTCTGGTATGTTTTCTGGATTGTTTGGTTCCAGCAATAAATCAACAAAAGATCAAAAAACAGAAAGTTTCGAAGAAAACCGTTCTCAATTAGATCAGCGATTAGGTATTATGATACAAGGATTAAATTCAGTTGGACTGACATCGGTTCAGCTCACGACAGAACAATTAATCGAACTGTATCACAGTATGTTTAATCCAGGAGAATTATCAGCATCAGTTAGTTCTAAATAATACTATGCGTTACGAAATACCCCAATTCATTGATGTAGAGGACAAGTTATTCGGTCCATTTACGTTTAAACAGTTTATTTATATGACCGGTGGAGCAGGATTATGTTATCTCTGGTCATATTGGTTCCCATTGCCTGTTGCTATTGCTGTTATTGTTCCTACTGCAGTATTTGCATGGGCACTCGCATTTGCCAAGGTAAACACCAGACCGTTTATCGAAATCACTCAATCATTTATTACCTATACACTCCGTGGTAAATCATATCTCTGGAAACGTATCAACCAAGATAAAATTCAAAATGCAAAACAATCAGCAGTTTCAACACCAGTTGCTCCGCAATCTGCAGAATCAATTGCAGAGCAATATAAAAACACAGAACGACGTATCGGAGATTTAGCAGAGAGTTTAGATTTATTGGATCAGAATTAAAAATTTTAAAACAAAACACGCGCTGGCTATGCCCGCGCGTGTTTTGTTTTAATTATCTTTGTATAATTTATAAATTAGATAATATGGTGATATTCGGTACCACCAATTATTTGGTTCTACGTTATAATTATTAAAATTTGATCCACGAAACGAACTACTTATTGCCGTTGTATTGTTTCCTATAGGAATAAACGGGTCTAATTTATCGCCTGTGTTTTTTATTTGATCACAATAGAGTCTCTGTCCATTACCTTGACTAGTTCCAGTTGCTGGATAAGTATAACTGAGACTAGCATCAGTTAGTTTACAGAATAAATTCAGATCCTCATCTCTCTGGAATAAATCCAAAACACTCTGTGGTTGTTTTTTTTGATAAAAACTATATGAAATTCCATCTTTGTGTAATCCAGGATCTACAGGATAATTCATATCGGCACCACGATAAGGGTTATTTTTAGGTGTATCTACTAAACTAGTAGGTAGTTTTTTATCTGCTATTGGTTGGAGTAATGCAAGGTCAGGTACTGATGTTCCATTAATAAAATTTACTTCAGCGAAACTGCCTGCAGGTGTTCCTAACATACTAGATAATGGATCAATTGATACATTTCTAATAACGTTTTTCATATCTAATGTTTTAAAATCATCATACTGTAGAGCGAGAGTATCTGCTATTTGTTTATGACTTACAGGTTTACCAGTCAGTCCAGGAGCTAACAAGATAGCTAATTTAGATCTGAGTAGTTTACAATCATCATAAAACGATGAAAGACTTTGTTTAAAAGTTATCAGTGATTTTAAATCATATTCTGTATTAGCGAGACTGCGCTCAGATGATATTTTTTCAACAATATTATTAAACTCTGTACGGATTTTTGTTTTTGCTTTTTGGAATTGTATTCTATCTACGTTTTCATCATTCCAATTACTGGCTTTTATATAATTATCAGGATAAGTCCATACATTCCAAGTTCGATACAAAGCACAATCACGCATTTCTGTTGCTGTTGGATTATTTGTATTTGCAATACTGCGACATGCGTCTAATGGTGCTTGTCCTGATAAATCATCGACAATAGGATCAAAGGGTGCAACATCTACAGTGTCCTCGGCTGGAATACATTCTTTTATTTTTATATATTGACTCCCATTCCAGAGACCCTGAGCAGATATCGCTAATGTACCAGCCGGGAAACTACGATCATCTATAATGAGTTCTCCATCTTCTGCGAATACTACATCTCCTTGTGGTTGTTTAACACGATATTGAATTGTATCAGTGTCTCTACACAGTGTGTCCTCTACTGTACCAGTAGTTCCAGTTCCGACACCAACACCTCCTCCTGTTGTGGAGGTTGTGGTACTGGTACCCAGTCCTGTTCCACCTCCTGTATTTGTAGCATTACCGACAGTGATACCATCGGTTGGTAATCCAGTCACTGTATCAACAGTTACATCAGATACGGTAGTACTTGTACCGTTCCCTACATTAAACGTAGTAGTTCCGCCACCATTTACTGTATCACTTCCTGAATTAGTAGTTCCATTCGTATTATTAGAATTGTTTTGATTAGCTCCATTTCCTGTAATAGTGTTAATAACATTTTGGATAAACCCAGTACTGCTGTTACTGGTCACAGTCGTACCATTACTCACAACAGTTGTTCCGTTTGATAATTGATCAGAACTCGTTTGGTTTTTATTTTTAGTAAAATATCCAAACAAGTTTTTATCGGCAGTATCAGGTGTGGTTGATGATTGACTTGATTTATTTTTTATCAATACAACTACGCCAAATATGATTGCTAACAGTATCAGCAATAAAACAATATAGATAATGATTTTTTTACGGTTTTCATTCATACATTTATTGGGTCATATTGACTGCCCATTGATAATAAGCTTTTTTCTCTGCATCAGTGAGTAGGTTCCAATGGTATTCTGTAAATACAGGATTTGGCATTGCTACTCCGAGTCTATTTTTTAATCCATAAGTATCACGAATTGGTTTTATACTACCAACCAGCTCAGTTACCATAGTATTGAGTGTTCCGACAGCAATAGATCGGTCTTGTATTTTTTCACGAGTTTTTTTATAAAGTTGTTCAAATTCTTTAAATTGACTTATTGTTTGGGTCATAATAATTGATCCAGGAACATTATATTGTGGATCATTGATAAGTATAGAAGTTTCTCCTATAGCAGTTTCAATCATGAAATTCAACTGATTAACAAGTTCTCCATTAACAAGCTCTCCATTGGCTTCTTGAAATTTCGATTCAGCAGTTCTTTTTAATCGTTCTTCCCAATAGATATCTGGCCCAGGATTACACATATCGAGAGTAACTGTTAAATCAATAAGTCCTTGTTTTCTAAATATTTCATCTCCAGAAGGTATGGTAGTAAGATTAGGAGATCCTACAAATTCTCCTAATGTATCATTGAGTTTATCTAATTCCAATTGAGTATATTTATGAGCAGGAATAAATAATTGTGAAAGATCAACAATGGTATTCGGAGCTTGATTATACGGAATACTGTCTCCGTTAATAGTAATTAGTTCCTCTGGTCCACCGACTGGTTTATTTCGTTTGGCTTGATCTGTTGCCAGCGATGAGAGTCCTTTTTTCAAAAATGACCCCATCATTGATAATAATACTCCTGTAACCAAACCTCCCCAGCCTGTTATGTTTTTAGCTTTATCCAGTGCATAGGTTGCTGCATTATTTACTGCAGCTCCTGCCAATGCTGCTGGGTTTTTAATAATTTCTTCGATACATCCGATGGTATCATCTGTTAAATCTGCAACACCACCTGATCCAGAACGAGATTTAAAATCGGTAACATATTGAGATCTCTTTTCTGCAAGGAGGGCATTTTTTCGTTTACTGAGTTCTGATTCAGCATCGGTGACACGCTTTCTCTGTGCATCGATTAATGTTTGACTATATGATCCGGAGTCTTTCATTTCTACCAGTACAATAGCTGCTGCTTTTACTATACCTTCTTGTTCTTTTACTTTTGCTTCTAAACCTGCAATTTTTTCCAATTGGTCTTTGTTTTTAACTAATTCCTGTGCATAGGCTGCTCGTTCAGAAGGTGTTGCATTTCTACCTTTTTGTTCTTGCATTTTTGCATCAAAGTTTTTATACGTTAGTGTACATACTCCCTGTGGAGTAAATCCTGATGATTGTAATTTTGTTTTTTCTCGTTCTAATGCATCGGCTTTGTTTTGGGCAAGTTTTGTTTTTGCAATGATTTGTGCACTGTAGGGATTATTCCCTGGGAGAGCAATACCAATATATCCAATCCATCCAGCTGTGGTAGCATCACGGGTATAGTCTTCTAAACTGACACCAGTGATTTTATCAAAACTGAAACTGTTCAGAGAATTGGGATCATCAATTGCCTGATTCGTTGTTCGTAGACTCGATATGATTTCATCTGCAAAGGGATTACCAGAAGCCTTGATTTGAGACATGAACTTATTCGTTTCAGTATCATTAATTTGGCTAAAATAATCAGAAAAACTTTGGATGAAACTGGGTTGTTGTTCACCGTCTGCACCACCATTAGCTTTGTTAAAAATAGCATTTGCCATTTTTTGTCCTGCATAGGTAGCAATGGTTTGTGCCATAACATCCAGTCCGTATTCTTTGATAGTATTGAGCGTACTATTAGTAGTCTGGACACTATTATCAATAGTATCTTTTGATTTAAGTGTGTTTCCTACGACATCAGACACAGGCAAACCGTTAGCATAAACAATAGGTATAGTAAATCCGTTGACAATACTAACTATCAAGAGTGATGCAATTATTCGTTTATACGTGAGAAATGATTTCATAATTTTTAATTGAGACTCAAATAGAGATTAATATTATACAAACTGTTTACAATAACATTAACATTTTTTTTAATTACCAGTAATTCTAAATATTGAGCAGTTTGTTCTGTTTGTGGGGGTTGTTTATAAATCTGTGCCAGTACTGATAATGCATTAATGAGGTTTAATTGTTCAGTCGATATATCATGCACTACAGGTAATGCTAATAATCGATTACTGTTGGACGCCATAGTTCCTATATATATATCTGCAGGGAAAGTTCGCTTAGATATTTGTGATGTGAGCAAGAGTGATTTTTTTTCATCTAATGCCAAGTCTTTTAGAAATGGAGCTATTTTTTTTGCATAACTGGTTTTGTTTTCTGGACTTGCAATAATAATAGATAGTTTTGATTCTGGATATCTGGTAAAGCTTTGATCCAGTGTATTGGCAGTATCTAATACTGCCTCTGCAGTTGCGCGTGATAATACTGGATCTGAAATATCAGTTGCTCCAGATGATTGAATGTTTTGATAAATAGCTAATGATAATTTATCAGTTGTTGTTACGATACTTGGATTTTCTGAGAGATTATCTAATTCTGTTGGAATAGTATCTACAATACCATCACCATCACTGTCAGATGCGACAGGATTGAGATCAAATAATGTTTCCTGCCAATCGGGAATACTGTCTCCATCAGTATCCGTGTTAAATGCATTATCTACTACAGAAACGACAGGTTGTTTTTTTGTAGGAATTGGTTGTGTAAAAATTTTTGAGATTATAGAAGTAATATGAGGATACAGAAAAAATCCACATACAACGATAACAATACCTGCTATGAGGATGAGGATTTTTCGACTAGGAAGGAATTGTAGGCGATGATAATTCCCACCGATGATTTCGTTTTGTGAATTATTAAATTCATTACTCTGGTTTGGATTCATATACATCAGTATACACTAATTTAGATAAATTAATCCAGTCTAACAGTGACATATCTTCGGCGCGGATATTTTTTTGTATGTTTAATTGTGTGAAACAAGTTTCGATCAGTACTCGGTCAAAGATTTGGCTGATATTAGAGATAACGACTTTCCGAGGATGGGCAAAACCAGATTTTACCAAGTTAAAAAAAATATTTTCGTGTTCAGTATTTAGGAAATTATTTCGGGAAATGGTATCGATTTTAATAATTGCAGAATCAACCTTGGGAGCTGGATGAAAACTGCCTGCAGGAACGGTTTTAATATAACTGGGTGTTCCATAGACTGATACACAGATTGATAATAGGCTGTTTTTATCTTTGTTTTTTGCGGTTATTCGTTCGGCGACTTCTTTTTGAACTAATAATACCATGAGTTTTGGCTGAAACTCAGATTCTGTAAATTTACGAATAATAGCACCTGTTATATTATAAGGGATATTTGCAATTAATTTGTAACATTCAACTTCTGGTGTCGCATAATTTTTCAGCACTGTTTCATCAAATTCCAGTATATCTGCGTTGATAATATCGAGACGGCCACGAGAAATTTCCGTAGGAAATTTCTCGTGCAAAAACTCTGATAAACTATCGTCTTTTTCTACAGCAATAACCCGGCCACCAAAAGTCAGTAATTTTTCGGTTAATGCTCCCATTCCTGGTCCGATTTCGAGAATGATATCGTTTGCAGTAATATCCCCTGCCTCGATTATTTTCATCAAAGCTGCTTCAGATTTTAAGAAATTCTGTCCAAGTGATTTTTTAGGGATATGGTTCATAGAGATAATTATGTAATACTTTATTTAAAAGAAAGATTCTTACTCGGTACGACTTTGTCTGAGTACCACAATATTTTTCTCGTGAAAAATTTGTTCCCGCTCGGCTACCCGCCTGCGCGAGGCACTCATACAAAGTGCACCTTCGACTAATCTTTCTTTTAAATATAACTATACCAATATAGCACAAAACCCTGCATTATGCAGGGTTTTGTGTGTGGTTTTGTAATACTTGATCAGTGACTGATTGAACTAAATCACTAAAATGATGCATTGATGTAAAATAATCAATTAATTCCGTACTGGTCAGACCTTCATCAATTAAAGATTGTAGAGATTGCTGTTTTTCTGGTTCTAATTCTCCTACTAATTTTTTATATAAACCATCAGCGATTTGTTTTATAATAATTTCAACTTCAGCTTCGCTCTGATTTGGCAGTTTTTCTGTTATGGTTGTGTAAATAGTGTTTAATTGCATAGATGTTTTAGAATAATGAAACTGGATCGACTTTGGGTGTGCTACTGGTTGCTGGATTTGGAGTGTACCCACTAAATAATCGTTGATAATCATCTAAACTGAGATTATTAGGATCAATTGTTTTGCTTATTGTTGTGTCAAAACCTTTTGATTCTGTAGATTCCTCTTTCGTTTCAGCAAGAGGCATTATTATTTCTGGAGTAGGTGTTACAGGTAATTGTTCGGTAACAGGTGATGGTTGTACCTCAGTGGTTGGTTTATTAGGTATTCCTGATCGAATAGCTTGTTCTAATGCACTGGTTACAAAAGGATATAGTTCCGTAGCTATTTGTTCAGGTACAGAAACTGCTTCAGGTACTGGTAGTTGTTCCTGTTTCATAACAGGATTAGTTATTTCAGAAATAATAGGTTCTCTATCAGTATGTGGAGTTTCTAACGGCTCCATTGTTTTTTCTGGAGTATGAGGAGTAACAGACTCAAGATTGATACTGTTTGGCAGTACTGGAATTGAAATAGTTTTAGATTCTGTATGTTGCTCAGGTATTGTTTCATTATTTTCCGGAATAATTGCTTCAATAACAGGAGTAATTACATCAGGTTCTGATGTTTCTACTGGGAACCCCAGTTTTTCTGCCCAAAAATCATGAGTATCAACGGTTTCGGAATTGGTAATTCCTAAATTACTGGATTCGCCTGGTTTTGTTTCTGGTTTGGATTCTGTGAGACTTGCTAAAATATTTAATTCAGTAGTTGTAGGATTAGGGACAGTATCAAGAGTCTGAATTTCTGGTGTTGTTGCCTGCTCTATTGTTTTTGGAATTTGAATAAATGCATCAGCAGATTCCGGAGTTTCTGGTTCAATGGTTATTTCTGGTTCAGGTTCTGAAATTGTGTCTGGTATTAATTCAGATTGTGTAATAATCGGAGATTCAATGGTTTCGTTTTGTTTTTCTTCAGAAACAGATGTATTTTCATAGGGTTCATCAGCAGATTTTGTTTTAGATTCATTAATCACCGTATCAGGGATTTTAATAGGTGTGTATTTTTTATTACCTTGATCTGTTTTTTGTATCAATATTATATCGGTTTTTCCTGGCTCAGAAATAACTGTATCTCCTAATTCAGGACGAAATATAATACCTGTACTGCTCAAGTATTGTAATACATTAGTAGCAACAGCAGGCTTATGAGTAAAAGTTTCAGACATATTAAAAACAGTATATAACAGTTTTAATTACAAGTACAGACATTTTTGACAACCGGTGTAATTACCATCACAATGTTGTATCATACCTTGACTATCAGGCAATAGTTATATACCATTATACGTAATACCCAACAGGTATCCCAGAAACAGTAGTACTCAGTTTTGGTTGTATAGTTGTCTCACTCGTAAATAAATAACGTTATATTACAATACATTTTGGTTGATAACGTTATTTTAACCTCATCATAGGCTTATTATATCCCCACTTAAAAATCTCTATATTCCTGTCATATTGATCGGTATATATAGTATCGCTATTCCACAAAACGCTCATTTGGGCTTGTTTTCTCGTGCTAATGGACAAATTCGTGATAATTCAGGCTCAGTTCCTGTATTATCTACTCCCAGTGTATTAGCTGTTCTTACAGGAACCAGTATTTCCGAAATACCTATGACAGATAACGTAATGAGTGCAGATTCGTCAGCATATTTAGATGATGATGAATATATCCCAGAAACATCAGATATTGAAAACTATACCGTACAATCTGGAGATACTATTGCCAGTATTGCCGCAAAATTCAAAATTAGTGCCAATACGATTCGTTGGGCAAATAAATTAGGCAGTAAAAAATCAATAACCGTAGGCCAAGAATTACTCATCCTCCCTGTTACAGGAGTAAAACATACTGTTGTTCGTGGAGATACGATTAATAGTTTGGCTAAAAAATACCGAGCAGACGCAGGAGAAATCGCAGATTTTAACGGTATTGAAACAGGAGACACACTAAAGGTTTCTGATATTATTATCATTCCCG
>CAZYHU010000016.1:0-9236 GCA_964647175.1 uncultured Candidatus Saccharibacteria bacterium | reverse complement strand
TAGAGGCTTTTTCTGTTTTAGAAATCAAGTACGTGAGCATTTCTTCGGTGACTTCAAAATCTGCAATTACCCCATCGATAATGGGTTGTACTGATTTAATATGCACTGGTGTTCGTCCGAGCATTTCTTTTGCTACTGTTCCAACTGCTACAATACGATTAGTTTTAGTATTTAATGCTACCAATGATGGTTCATTAATAATGATGCCGCTACCACGCAAATATACCAAGGTATTTGCAGTACCGAGATCTATACCAATATCATTTGAAAATTTATTTATGATATTCTTAAACATAATAATACAGGTACCATACCATAAAACAAATCATTATAAAAGTGTTTGACATATATAAAAATACCTCCTATAAAGAGGTATTTTTATAGTTAATTACTTGTTCAATACGGTGAGTAATTCTGATTCTGAAACGATACGCGAATCTGTTTCGCTACGTTTTTTTAATTCATATCCACCAGCTGCGAGAGATTTTTCTGATACGACTACACGATATGGTATACCGATGAGATCACTGTCAGCGAATTTTGCTCCTGCTGTCATATCACGATCATCCCATAATACCTCTATTCCCTGCGCTGTTAATGTATCATATACAGACTGAGATTGTGTTTGTGTATCACCCAAACTGATCAAGTGCACACGAAACGGTGCCACAGATTCTGGCCAAATAATACCACGGTCGTCAGAGAATGTTTCTACCAATGTTCCTATAAGGCGTGTAATCCCAATACCGTAACTTCCCATAAATACAGGAATACTTTCTCCTGATTCATTTTTATACGTTAATCCAAAAGGTTCTGAAAATTTAAAACCAAGAGAAAAAATATTTCCTGATTCGATAGCTTTTGCTTCTACTAGATTTTCTCTTTTGATATTTAATTCTAATAGAACCTCATCAGTGAGTACTTCTTGGTTAATTGCAATATTTTTTTCTTTATCAATATAAATAATATCTTCTCCTGCATCAGAAACAGTTTGAAACTCATGCGAATATTTTGCAAAAGTACTCCCCGAAGCAAATGTCATGTAGGTAATATCACCAATTCCTAAACGTTGAAATATTGTACTATAGGCTTGTTTTGCTTTTTCATAAAAGACCTCGTGTTCTGCTTGATCTTTTGAAAATGAATATAATGCTTTCCAGTAAAACTCTCTTCCACGCATCATACCTGATTTACTTCTCATTTCATTTCTAAAAATAGTTTTAAAATCATATGGATATTGTGGTAAATCTCGATATGAAGAAATAAAATCTTTCATAAGATTTGAATAGGCTTCTTCGTTCGTAAACGAGAGACCTAATTCACCTCCATTTTTTAAACTGGTTTTAAACCAATTATCAACTACATCATCATCCCAACGATTTGTTTTCTCCCATACTTCCTTTGTTTGCAAAACAGAAGTTTTCATTTCAATACCACCAATAGCGTCCATTTCTTGTTTAATGATAGTAGTAATTTTATCCATAACCCTAATACCGAGTGGGAGTAGTGTATATACTCCTGCCATTTCTTTATGTACAAAACCACCTCGGATGAGGAGTTGTGCATTTTTTGCAGTTTCGTCTGCTGGGGCTTCTTTGCGGGTTTTTGTGAATAATTGTGATTGTTTCATAATAAAACTCTACCATATACCGACCTTTTTTCAAAGTTTTATAAAAATATTATAATCTACATTATTATTGACATATATACTAAAATATGCTAATATACTCTTGTTCTTTGTCATAGTGTTTTTTGGTGAATTAAGGTCTTTTATGAGACCTTAATTCACCAAAAAACCAATTAATATATGAATACAACACAAATAGTCAATTTTGAAAAAATGTCTCAAGAAACTGGAATCCCTATTGAAGATCTCCAAAAAGTTAGTAATCAAGGAGTAAAAAAAGACATAGTAGTAACCATCGATGAGTTCGATTCTATTGTTGAAATAAACAAAGTTTTTAATACTTCTAAATATAGACATATAAAAACAGCGTTATTAGAAAAATGGAACGAATTAGCTTTGCGGGATTTAGAAACAGCAACAACGATTAGTGATTTTCGTAGAGTTTATGAAAACTCAGCATCCAAATCAATTGTAAAACAATCGGCTGCTGATAGTTGGGATATGCTTGTTTTTAAAAAAATAGAATACGAATATGATCTATTGATCATATCAAAAATCTATCATAATGAAACACGTCCAAACTCTCCAATAACTAGTACTATTATCAAAAAATGGGATGGTTTATCTAGAAAACAATTAAAACTTGTTCAATCATTTGATGATTATCGTAGTGTTTATGGATCATCTCGAGAAAAATCAATAATCCGAAAAATTATTCTAAAAAAATGGAATCAATTCACAAAAAAACAACTAATCATTGCTAGTGAATTACCTGAAATAGGAAACATTTTTTATGGAGCACCAGATGATTCAGAGATTAAAGTGACCGCGTATGAAAAATGGATAGCTGTTTTTACAGAAAAAATCCAAGATTTTTCAACATTATCACCAGAGGATCAAATTGCTTTTAATACATCTCTTGTTCCTTATCCTGATTTGAAAAAAGTAGCAAAAGATAGGATAAGTATATTCTCTATGAATACATTACTATCATTAGCTACAACTTCACAAGAAGTAAAAAGCGTCTATATGTCAGCAGAAAAATATCCTGATATTCAAATTATGGCTTTAGAGAAGTGGTTTGAAGTATGTTGTTCAATAAGTGAACTACAAGAATTATATAACGAATTAATAATTAGAAATTTCAAATCTATTAAGTATTTATTCGAAAATATTTTTCAAAAATGGAACACTCTTTGTAGTACGTTTCAGGACTTTAAAAATCTCTTTGGTTTAAAAAACTACAGTAAAAATGATGATCGTGAAAAAGAAATAATAAGATGGGTCTCTACTATTTCTAACAAAGAACAAATAATAGAGATGTCTCAAATGCTTTCCTTGAAAAAATCTCAACTACAAATTCTAATTACAAATATTTATGACTACCTTTCTAATTTGATTAAAAATACTCAAACTTTAGGTGAAACAAATAAACTAAAAGTATTCTTTTCAGAAATTTCAATAGTTATTGATGGAACTAATCTGAATGATCATTTGTATAAAAAAAGATGTCGTCTTTTTGAAGAAAAAATGAATCGTATTAATGTTACAAGTTTTAATACAATGCATTTCATTTTTAAAAGATATCAAGGTTTTTTTTCAAATACTAGTAGTTGTTGGGAAAAATGGATTGCATTAGCGAATAATCTAGATGAGATTTATATTCTTTCATCATTATATCATAGCTCAAACTATGCCAAATCTACAGGCTATCAATTAAATAGTAGTATTATTGAAAAGTTTCACAAATTTTGTTGGTTTGAATTAAATAACAATAGTGCATTAAAACTTTCATTTTTATACGACTTGAATGAAAAATTAAGTCGTATAGGAGGTAACGCTGAACTAAATAGTTTTATTTGTAAAAAATTCGATGAATTGTTTTTAGAAAAATTAAATAATGTTTTCACTGTTAGTGAATATAAACTATTAGAAAAAGAATCACAATTCAAGACTATTTATCCTTATAATACCTCAACAGCTGAAATGAATTCTAAATACTCCAATAGGATGTTTATTCTTTCTGATAAATTATTTTCAGTATGTAGTACTATTTATGATTTTGATTTCTTATTGCGTTCACATACAAACACAGAGAATTCTAATTATAAAAAATCTGTAGATCAGGTAAAAAAAATCTGTGAATCTATTTTTGAAATAGATTCACTAGAAAAAATTTATACTGAAACAATTGGTTCTAGTTCTGTGTTTAAAGCAATTATTATAAATCGATGGGAGGAATTATCTTTTGATGAATTTAAAAGATCGAACACTCTTGATGAAATAAAAAAATGTTTCAAACATTTACACAAAGATTCTGATTTAAAGAAACAAGTCATTGATGAGTGGATATCGTTATGTAATTCATTTAATGACTTTGTAGATCTCTATAAAGAAACAGATATAGTATCTAGTATTTGGGTATCTCATTGTGTTACGATTTCAGAAATCAAAGAACTCTATAAAATAAACGAAAAAATTGAAAAGTTAAGCAAAAAAACAATTGTACATAGATGGACTGATTTATGTACATCTACTGAACAGTTAGTAGAATTGTATAATTTACCTAATTTAGGTAAAACTTTACAAATTCGAATTAAAGAAAAAATGAGTAAGTTTTATTTAGAGTAGAATTACAAAAAAATACCCCAATCCCCTATCAAATGTTGATAGGGGATTTTTTATTACTAATCTACCACCCCTTGAAATAAAATCTATTTTGTGTTAGAGTATTCCGGTAGATAATTTGTCGAAACACAGAGGAAATAACCATTTCCAACCTGTTTCAATCGGGCGTCACCCGATCTAACGAGGGTATTATTACTAACCTAACCCTTGTGCAAGTTATATAAAAACAATGGAAAACACACTCATTACCGATATGTTCGGCGTGGGAGCTCACTATGGGTACAGTCGTACTCGTCGTCACCCTACTGCTATATCATATGTCTTTGGTTCTAAAAACAAAACCGATATTATCGATTTAGAACAAACTGTTCATCAATTAGCAACTGCTACAGAATTAATCAAAGCCACAAAAGCCTCTGGTAAACAAATCCTATTCGTAGGAACAAAAATGGAAACCAAAGAACTCGTGCGTATGTATGCAGAATCAATCAACATGCCATATGTTGAAAATCGTTGGATTGGTGGAACCCTCACAAACGAAAAACAAATCAAATCTCGTGTAAACCTACTCGAAGACCTCTCAGACAAGAAAGAAAAAAATGAACTCGTAGTAATTAACAAGAAAGAAAAACTTCTCATTGATCGTAAAATCGAAAAGCTTTATAAAAACTTTAACGGTATTACCTCATTAAACGGATTGCCAGCATTAATGGTGGTAATCGACACTCGTGAAGAACACATTGCAGTAACCGAAGCCAACCGTCTGGGAATCCCTGTGATTGGATTATGTAATACTGATTGTAATCTCGATGTTGTTGCATTCCCTATCGTTGCAAACGATGGTAGTAAAAAATCTATCGAATTCTTCTTGAAAAAAATGACTGATGCTTATAAAGCATAATCATTTTCAATTATTTACTCTTATTTAATTATTCTTTTTATATTATGACTATCACTACTGAGATGATCAAAGAGCTCCGAGATATTACCAAGGTTTCTATTATGCAATGTAAAAAAGCATTAGAAGAAGCAGATGGGGACATGGAAAAAGCTACCATGCTACTGCGTAAATCAAGTGCTGCAAGTGCCGCTAAAAAGGGTGATCGTACACTCGGAGCAGGAGTAATTGGTTCATATGTTCACACAACAAACCGATTAGGAGCTATGGTAGAATTACAATGTGAAACTGATTTCGTGGCTCAAAACCCAGAATTCATCGCTTTGGCTCATGATATTGCACTCCACATCAGTGCTATGAATCCACAGTTTGCAACTGCAGAAGAAATCGATGCAGAGCAAACAGAAAAAGCTCGTGCATTCTTCCTTGAAGAAATGGCAAGTATCGACAAACCAGCAGATATCAAAGAAAAAATCCTCGCAGGTAAAATGAATGATTATTTTGCAGAAAAAACACTTGCTAATCAGCCGTTCGTAAAAAATCCAGATCAGACTATTGCAGACCTGGTAAACCTATTAGTTCAAAAAACAGGTGAACGTATCATGGTTGGTAAATTCACACGGTTCGAGATTGCTTAATTATTTTCTCAATTATTATGAAATTATTTTTTATTATAGCATTAACTATTCTCATTATCTGTACGATCGGTATCAGTATTCTATTACGTCGTATTAATAAACGAATTAAACGATATGATATACTCCCTGATCAGTATGAGTCTGATATAGATTCATACATTGAACATGTATTGATATCAGGTGGTAAAACCATAGAACGATTAGTGCATACTGCACTCCTGGGAACATTGGCATTGTACCGACATAGTATCAGTTATATAAAAAATAATCCAAAAATTAAAAAGATTATTCACAGCATTACTCATTCATAGTCCTCATAACAAATAAAACTTCTCGAAAGAGAAGTTTTATTTTGAATATTTTTTATTTCTGGAGCCGCTTGTCAGATTCGAACTGACGAACTTATGGTTTAGTTATCCTTTGACAGAACTCTACCAGCTGTATAAATTAGGGAGCCGCTTGTCAGATTCGAACTGACGACCTACGGTTTACAAAACCGTTGCTCTACCAACTGAGCTAAAGCGGCAACTAGATATCATTACTGATACCTGGTAGCATATTTTTATTATATACGGTTTTGTACAAAACCGTTGTCTGAATATTTTTTTGCCAACTGAGCTAAAGCGGCAAATCTAACCATTACTCAATAGAGCAATAGTTAGATAGTATCAAAAACAAGCAAAAAGTCAATATATATTGGATTAACTAGTAATCAAAACAATAATGTTTGTTTTTTGTCCAGGAGATTGTAATGTAACAATTGTCTCCCCTGTTGTTTTAATCGGCTTATACTGTTCCAGTAATTTTTCAGGAATAATAATACCGTGCTGTTTTCTCATTTCAAATACAATATCATGTGCTGATATCCCTTGGTAGAGTTTACCATGATGATCTGCTGTTTTATGGATAGTTATTTGTTTTCCTGAAGCTTGTTTATGGAGCACTCGTAATGCTTGTTCCTGCTCTATGTGTTGTTGTTTTTGTTGTTGTTGCTGTTGTTGTAATGTTTGTATCATTGTATCAGTTGCAACAATAGCCATTTTTTTAGGAAATAATAAATTCATAGCATACCCATCCGGAACATTGCATACATCTCCTGCTTTTCCTAGTCCAAGTACTGTTTTTTGTAATATTACTTTCATAGTAGTGTGTATAAATTATAGTATAGTAATGTGTTATTTTTTTATCATGAGACTTATAACCTTGTCAAGAATCGGATCAGGTGTTTTTTTATTTGGAATAAAATCTTTGGTGACAATTATTTTATTTGGAGTAATTCCTTTTTCAGAGATCGAAACATTATCTGGTGTAAACCATTTTGCCACCGTTATTTTCAACGATGAACCGTCTTCTAATGGGATGAGCTCTTGGACTGAGCCTTTACCGAAACTTTTTTCTCCATAAACTAATGCTCTCTTGTTATCTTGTAGTGCACCTGCAAGGATTTCTGATGCTGACGCTGATCCACGATTTAATAATACTGCAACAGTTGTATCAACTGATATCATATCATATCCGTAGCTATAGTATACCTTGGGTGTTTTACCTGGACCATTGTCTTCTTTGACGATTACCGTACCCTCTGGGAGAAACATACTGGCAATATCAACAGCAGCATCTAAATATCCCCCAGGATTATTACGGAGATCAATGACTAATTTTTTCTTACCTGATTCGTTAAATGTCTGTATTGCTTGTTCAAATATTTTTGCAGAATTTTCAGAAAAACTGTACAGACTGATAATAAATGTATCGGATTTAACTTGGGTATCTAATACGGGAATTTCTATTTTAGAACGAACGATTGTTTTTTCCAATGGTTCTAATACTCCTTTACGAGCCAGTTTTATTACAACTGGAGTACCCTCTATACCACGTATCCAAGAAACCACCTGAGTAACATTATCTGTTTCAACTTTATGATCATCAATAGAGAGAATCATGTCTCCAGGTAATATTCCTGCTGCTTCTGCGGGAGAGCCTTTCATAGGTGCAATAACTGTGATTAATCCATCTCTAATACCAACTTCCATACCAACACCTCCGAATTGACCTTTTACTTCGTCATTAAATAACTTGGCTTCGGTTGGCGGGAAAAACATAGTATACGGATCATTGTATGATTTTGCTAATCCTGCAATAGCTCCATAGATTTTATTATCAGTGTTTGGTTTTTTATCTACAAAAGGATATTTTTCATCTAATATTTTCCAAGCATTCCAAAATTTTGCTAAATCATAATCAGATGTATTTGTAGTTACTGGTTCTGCTGATATTGATTTATTAAAAATATGCGTAGTAACAAAAGTATGAATGGTTTTTTGATTTCCTACTAATATACCCATACAAAAAAACACTACGATACACAGTACACTACCGATGAGTCGAATTTTATTATAATTTCCATTGTGTTCCATACTTGATATTAGTGATTAGGGTGTTGTTTTTTAAAGCGTTGAAAATGAGCAATACTGACAATAATCATAGCCATTGATCCTAATGTAATAATAATACGAATAGCATTAAACGGAAAACCACTCCATACGATGAGTATGAAAAATAATGCCAATAATGTGTAGAGATGTGAGTATTTCATCATATAGATTACAGTATACTACTGTTTAACCGGATGTACAATGAGTACAAATTCACCACGCAGAGACTCTGGGTAATTGTCAAAAGACCTCATAATCTCCCCTGCTGTACCTGTTTGGATTTGTTCAAACATTTTTGTTAATTCTCTGGCCAGTGTTATTTTTCTATTCGGCATTATTGTTTCAAGTGAAGCAAGTGTTTTCATAATTCTATGTACAGATTCATAACATACTACCGTATGTTGTATGTTATTTATTTCATTAAACAATGTTTCGCGTCCTTTCTTGTGAGGAACAAATCCAAGAAAGGTAAATTCGTGTACGGGAATACCTGCGACCGATAATGCTGATATGAGAGCACTCGCTCCTGGAATCGGGCTGATGATTAAATCATTTCCTAATGATTTACGGAGCTCTGCAATTAACATTACTCCAGGATCTGAAATACATGGCGTACCTGCGTCAGAAACGAGAGCGAGACTTTGACCGTTTTTAATCATATCGATAATTTTATCAACCTTGGCGAGTTTAGAATGACTATGGAAACTCATGGTTTTATTTTTGATCTCATAATGAGCCAGTAATTTACCAGTAGTTCGAGTATCCTCACATAAAATCAAATCTACCTGTTTTAATATTTCAATAGCACGATACGTCATATCCCCCAAATTCCCAATCGGTGTAGCCACAACAAATAACGTCCCAAGTTCTGAATCAGGTAAATTAGTTATTGTTTTTGTTTTTTTATCAGCCATATAAATTATAGTAATTGCTCTATTTGCTCCCAAACACCATTTCTATCTAATTCACCATTAATGTGATACGTAGTAATACTAACCGATGATGATCCT
>CAZYHU010000015.1:7230-9352 GCA_964647175.1 uncultured Candidatus Saccharibacteria bacterium | reverse complement strand
TGCCCGCGCCTGTATTGTTTTTAATGAGATTAATTTTTTAATGTATGCAAAACAAAATCCACAATCATACAGAATTGTATGGTGGATTTCCAGTACAGAGTGAATCTGAATGCGGATACTTTTACAAGCAACCAATATTCTTTTCAGAGAATCTCGCGGTACAGAACATAGTATAGCAGAATGGAAAGTATTGTCACTCTTACACCAACAGTTTTTCTATGGTGCTACGAATTTGTTCTAACTGATGCGCGATTCCATGATCAGGATGGGCGACTTGATGTTGTTTTAATCGTTCTAATTGCTCTACGATACGATCGATTTCATGAGTAATGTATTCAGGTGAGGTAGTCGTGTTTACTAATTGATGTAACGGTCGTTCTTTTAATAAATTAATAATTAATGACTGTACACGTTCGATATCATCATGAGCACTCGCCATTGGTTGTTCATGTTGTGTTGATTCTAATAACTTGAGATAGTTAATTAAAGCCTGTAATTCACTGGGTGTATTATGTTCATCAGTAACCGGTACACTCATTTCATGATGCTCGTTACTTGATTCGTCGATAGCTACAACAGGAGATGGTTCTCCAGGTGCTGATTCATTACTTGATAATTCAGTATCCTCGGTGAGATCTACAACGCTTTCTACTTCGGCGATTGATGTGACACCTGCCAATATTTTAACGACTGCATCCTCTGCCATGGTGAATATTCCTTGATGGCTACTGCCACGGCGAATATCTCGTTCAGATGGATTCTTCTCTATGATGCTGATAATCTTATCATCAATGAGAATGGCTTCATACAGACCAACTTGGCCTTTATATCCTGTCATATTACAGATACTACATCCAGCTCCTGGTCCATAAATGTTGAGTTCGTTTTCGGCTGTGATATTGTGTTTAGCAAATGGTTTTTTATGTTCAAGTCCCGATCTAATAATACTATGTAATAACTGAGACTCTGTTTCTGTGGGTGTAACAGGGACTTTACACCCTGTACATAATTTTCTCACTAATCGTTGCGCCATACATACGGTGAGTGCATCAGGTAATATGCGTGGACTCACACCGAGTTCAATCATACGAGGAATAGCACCTGCTGCGTTATTCGTGTGGAGTGTTGAGAGTACGAGATGTCCAGTGAGCGAAGCATTCACCGCAGTGGTTGCAGTTTCTTTGTCGCGGATTTCTCCGACCATCACAATGTCCGGATCTTGGCGTAATGCAGCACGGAGGCCATTACTAAAATCGTAGCCTTTTTCATGATCTACCTGAGTCTGAGTAACACCAGTTAAATGGTATTCGATAGGGTCTTCGATCGTGAGGATTTTAATCTCAGGAGAATAGATTGTTTTTAATATTGAATACAATGTCGTTGTTTTACCAGAACCAGTTGGTCCAGTGGTGAGTATCATACCGTTTGGTTTTTTAATTTCACGATGTAATATTTCGAGCAGACTCGGATCAAATCCCAGTTTTTCAAAATCAACCGTTAGACCATCTGGATTTAAAATACGCATAACCAGCCCCTCGCCGTTTGGTCCTGGGATTAATGAGGTACGAATTTCGACTTCATTATCGTTATATTCAATACTGAATCGTCCGTCTTGGGCGATTGCAGTATTGGTAATTTTCATATCAGAGAGTAATTTAATACGAGAGTTCAATAATCGATATATTTCCAGTGGAAACAAAATAATATCTTGCAATACTCCATCCTGACGGAATCGTAATCGTGCAGTGTCTTCACCTGGTTCGATATGTACATCAGAAGCCTTGGTACCGATAGCACTCCCAAAAATCAATTCCATAATTTCAGAAACCTTGTGAAAGTTTTTATTATTTAAAATATCTGTAAACCGTGTAGCAATCTCGGCATTACTGGTGATATGCTCTGCCAAATCTCGTACATGTTCGGGTGAAATATCGAGCAATCCCTGACGAGTGGTTGCCGTTTCTGAAATATCATCATAGCGGTCTAATGCTTTTTGGATGCTGGCTGATGATGCGAGATGTATCGTGGTATTGTATCCACGATTTTCCAAGTCATTAATAATTCCGAGTGTTCCAGCATCATACGGATGTTTCACTGCAACAGAGAGATCATGTCCAATCAT
>CAZYHU010000015.1:0-7220 GCA_964647175.1 uncultured Candidatus Saccharibacteria bacterium | reverse complement strand
CAGTTCGTTCGATCAGTTTCAGTGCATCCATATTAATACCCATACCCGCGAGATTTATATACGGAATATCCATATCATCAGCCTGTTTTTTAGTTGATGATTCTTCTTCTAGTCTGCGAACTTCGTCCAGACGTTTATTTTGTTCTTCGTCATTAAATACGGTCATATATAAAACAGTATAGCATTATATATCCGTAAAGAGCAAAGAAAAAAGCCCATAAAGCAGGGAAATGCGTAGCATTTCCCTGCTTTATGGGGTATGTGGATAACTACTTGACAAATTCTGTCAATATGATATACTGTCTAGGTAGATAGTTCCTTGTCAAATAATCGTTTCTCATGTATTGATCATTGTTTTTACCTTGTTGTATTTGTTTAGAAAAGAGAACGCTGTCCTGATTTTCTCCGAAAATCCAGCTGTCTCTTTTCTAAACAAATTTAAATAATTTAAAAAATAAAATCCAATACATATGAAAACATTAATCTTAATTTTTGCTCCTCTCGTTTTATTAATGGGAGTTGCAAATGCTGTAGAGAACAGCAACACAAATACTCGACGCGTTGCTTATACTTGGTCTGACAAAGACAAGGCAAGTAACAGAACAAAAGCTGAATATTTATCATATGTATTTGATAAACAAAAACCGGCTTATATGGAAAAATTTGGATATCCAAATGTTTCCGAAAAAATAATTCTTGCTTCTGTAGTATCTGGTGCAAACCGATGCGAACAAGCATTAATTGCTCGTTTAAACCAAATAAATGCAGCGCATGAATTTTGCTTAACAGATGGAAACAATGAAATAATCGATTTTACGAAAGCATTAGAGATTATGAAAGGTTCTTATGAAAAAGCGCTTGATCCATCAAAAACTTATGTAATGGATGGAATGGCAATTGATGCAATAACTGGGAAGCCAGTTGGAGTATCACAGGTAATTCGTAAGCCTCACCGTTTGATAGATGGTCCAGAAAAAGGATTGTTTATTAAATTACCTGATGGTTCTGATGAGTTTATTGCTTCACTTTTTTGTTTTAACATCAACGCTGCAAAGCTTGTTAAAACAGAGGTTGTAGCAGCTGCTCCAATGATGGACTTTCAGTCCTCAGAAGAAGTCGCTGAAGCACCAGTTGAAACACCTGTAACTTTGAAAAAAGCCTACAGACCGGCACAACCTCAAGAAATTGCTACTGTATCAGCTCCCGCTGTTAAAGCAGGATGTTGGGACGTAAATCCTACCAATGGTTTACAAGATCCTGCAGAGGATCGAAACCACGATAATCGTTGGAATGATGATGATTGTGATGTTGCTGATCGTGGGAACAGAACAGTTGGAGGAACAGGTGACAACAGGTTTACTATTGCAGAAATGCTTGCTATGAAGCAGTTGTTTGCAGATGATAAACAGTGTTGTCCAACTACTCCGACGACACCAGTACAACCAGTTGCTCCACAACCAGCTGTTACTTGGTATCAGCCGGCTATGAATCCACAGCCATATTATCCTCCGCAACAAAATATAGGAGGAGGTTTCTGGAATAATCCTTACGCTTTAGGATGGGGTAACTTAGCAGTCAATACAGGATTTGGAATTTGGGACAGAATTGCTCCATATCTTAATCAAAACAATGTTTACTGCGGTATTCCACAAGAAAACCCTTGGAGAGGAAATAATCCTATAGACAGACCTATCGACAGAACACCTGTTGATTTCACGCCACAAATGTGGGATCCAGTAACGGTTAATGGTGGAGGAAATAATAATAATAATTTCAATCCTAATATGTACGGAACAGTCCGTCCTAACAGGTAAAAACTAAATAAAAAGCCAACTTAATGAAAATTAGTTGGCTTTTTTTGTGTATAAGCTATAATAATAGTATCCAGAAACTGTGGATAAATCACATATAAAGACTTGACAATATTTATATAAAATGATATACTCTGTCCATAGAAGTTAATTACTACTAGTCTAATATTTTATCTATGTTTAAAAAAATTACAAAAATTTTATCGTCCCTTGCAATGATGTTAGTCATTGGTCTTTCGTTTGCAGGTAGTGCAGAGGCTGCAATTAGTTTTAATAACCATCCTAGTGATTGTAAAATCAATGTTACTGTAGCTAACTACACAACAAGTGAGGGTGCTCCTACTACGAACTGTTGGTCAGCAACATCAATTACTGCAAAACCTGGTGATACTATCAACGTGACTTTGTATTATCACAATACTGGTACTACTGCATTAAATAATGCAATGGTAACACTAACTAATCCCGGAACAGGTGTATTATCTGGATCAGTTCAGATGAGTATGGGACTCAATGGATATATTACAGGCAATACAGTGACTGTTAACTTGACTAAAAATTCATATCTCCAATACGAAGAACTCCAACAGCGAGATAATACCATGAGTACCCATAAAACAGTTTCCAGTTCAGTAAATATATTTAATGGAGGACTAAATGTTGGAACTATTAATCCAATGCAAATCGTAGGTGGCGTTTCTAAATACCAAGGAGTATTTAAGGCAGTATTTACTGTAAAAGATGCAGGAGTTGTTATCGATCCAAACCCTACAGGAGCTAAACCAACAGCTTATACATCGACACCAACAGTTAACTCATCACAAGGTTACGCCACATTAAAAGGTAGTTTTACCAGTGGTAATCTCGCTACTACTACATGTTTCCAATATCGTATTGTAGGAAACAGTTCATATACAGAGGTTTCTTGTATGAATAATGGTATTGCAGATGGTGATAGAAACTATCAGGTAACTAATTTACCTACTGGTAATTATGAATATCGTATCATAGCAACAAATAGTGTCGCAACAGCAAACGGTAATTGGGTTCCATTTAGTATTAATAGTGGAGGTGTAATTATTATTGACCCAGAAATTTTATCAATTGTTACCAACAGTGCAACCAATGTCAGTAATGCATCATCAGGTAATAGTAATGGATACGCAGTATTAAATGGTAACTATTCAAGTAATGGTTCTATTCGTACTTGTTTTGAAATTACTGGTACTCGTAATGGATCTACTGTCTATGGACCAAGTACTATTGATTGTCAAAATCGCAATGGTGGATACGGAAATGCTGCAATTGGATTAAATAATCTACCTGCAGGATATTATGAATATCGATTCACAGGATATGATAATGCTAATAATAAAACAAATGGTAACTATAAAACATTTACTATTAATGAAAATAATAATTATCAACCACCGGTTATCATCTATCCACAACCACCGATTTATTATCCACCAGTAACAGGATATGGAGCGCCAACGGTTACTACACTTCCTGTATTTAATTTTAATAATACAGAAGCTAATCTCGATGGATATGTAAACGGTAATGGTTGTGCTACGAATACATGGTTTGAATACGGAAATTCTGCATACAGTTTATCTAATCGAACCAATGAAATTGCTCGTGGATCTGGAACAGGTAATGCTATGCAATACATCTCTGGATTATCTCCATCAACAATGTACTACTATCGTTTAGCAGCTCGTAATTGTACAGGTAATGTTATTTACGGACAAACACAATACTTTACAACAGCTAATACAGCAACTCGTCGAATCGTTCAAACATCAACGGTAATTACTCGCCAATCAAACAATACAACTATTGTTAATGGAACAGGAGGAAATACAAAAATGGTTCGATTATCTATCGATAATGCACGAACTACGATGACTCGTGGAGAGCAAGTAATGTATACTGTTCTCTGGGAAAACGTTTCTAACGTTGTATTAAATAATCTCGTACTCGAGGTTACGATGCCAAAAGAATTGAAAATCATGACAACCTCACGAGGTGATATTGATCATTCAACCAATGCTGTATATCTCAACATTGTGAGACTCGATCCTCAAGAAGAAGGTCAAATGTTCATCACAGCTAATCTAAATGGTAATCTCCAAGCAGGAGACCCAATTGTAGCTCGTGCTATTATGGCATTTGAAAACTCACTCCTTAACGGAGCAACTGACAGTGCTGTAGAATATGACGCTGATAATTATATCATCGGCAGTAATACAGGACTTGCAGCAAGTATTTTCGGAATTGGATTTTTACCATCTAATCTCATTGGTTGGTTAATCATATTCTTGATCATATTCTTGATCGTTATTGCCGCACGACACTATGTTCGTACTGGTAGAGATGGTAGAGACGGACGAGATGGAAATGATGCTATGCCATATACACCATATCGACCTACACAATAACAGATACTTAGATCAATCATGTGATTATGAAATCTAAAAAAGAAAACACCCTTGGGTGTTTTCTTTTTTGTGCTATAGTATTTTTATGAATAGAACATTTCAATTATCAGAAATCCCTGATATTACAAAAAACATATTGGGCATGATTAATGAATTACCAAGAAAAACGACAGCTACGATTGTTTTTTTACAGGGTGATTTAGGTGCGGGCAAAACTACATTAACTCAAGCAATTGCTCGAGAGCTCGGTATTATCGAAACTGTACAGAGTCCGACATTTGTAATACTTAAATCATATCAGATTCAGAATACAGAATTACTCGATAACAAGTTTACGAACTTGATTCATATAGATAGTTATCGATTAACCAGTGGAGCAGACCTCGTAAAATTAGATTGGGAAAATTATTATAGCAATCCGAAAAACCTTATCATTATAGAATGGCCAGAGATTGTAGTAGATGTAGTGAGTAGTCCTGATATTCTAATCAAGTTAGAACATAATGATCAAGGTACTCGAAGTATTTCAATATAGTATCTCATTAAAATAAGTCTCCCACAGAGAGTATTGACATAAATACATTTTAGGTGTATGGTTTTAGAGAATTTTAAAAAATAAAACAATGAGACAACTAAAAATAGGAAACACAATCACTGCCAGAGATGAGTCTGGGGTAGAGACTTATTTACTCTCTATTAAAAAAATACCTTTGATTTCAGCTTCAGAAGAAGTAGAGTTAGCTGAAAAAATCAAACAAGGTAATCAACAGGCTCTCGAAAAATTAGTTAATGCTAATCTCCGGTTCGTGGTATCGGTTGCAAAACAATATCAAAACCAGGGATTAAAATTGAATGATTTAATTAACGAGGGTAATGTTGGCCTAGTAAAAGCAGCTAAAAAGTTTGACCATACGAAGGGTTTTAAATTTATTTCGTATGCCGTGTGGTGGATTAGGCAATCAATCATGCAAGCTCTTGCAGAAAATGCCCGATTAGTTAGGTTGCCATTGAACAAGGTTGGCTTATCACAAAAAATCAACAAAGCAACGAGTAATTTTGAACTCGAATTCGACAGAGAACCAACAATAGAAGAATTAGCGGAGTATTTACAAAAACCGGTACTAACAATTCAGAATGGAATGAGAGCAGCAGCTACAGGAAATTATTACACCTCATTAAATGCATCTATGCCAGATGCAGAAGGTATTGAAATGATTGAAACTTTTGCTGCTGATATAGATAGTCCAGACAAAGAACTAGTTCAGATAGATTCTTTTAAAAAAGAACTGGGTCGTTTTTTAAAAAAACTTTCTGAAAAACAAAAAACAGTACTAGTTCTGTATCACGGAATAGATACAGAATGTTCTCCAATGTCATTCCCAGAGATTGCAAAAAAGTTTGACCTAAATACTGAAAATATTAGAAAAACATATAAAAAAGCAATCAATAAAATGATTTTTCTAAACAAACTTTCAAATGATAGTTTGAGAAAATTTCTTTGATTTTAAAGGCACCTCCGGGTGCTTTTTTATTTGCTTTTGTTTACTATATATGGTACTGTAATTTTGAAAATCTATTTTACAACAATTTAAATGTTAAGACATGAACCAAGGATTAATTATTTTTGCAATAATCGTATTGATTATTTGGACCGGTGTAACTATTTGGCTTATTATTATGATCAAAAGATTTGTATACAAAGACAACCCACTCGCTGGGGAATTACTTGAAATTGATAGGAGTTTATTGGGGCAACCTTTTCAACCAATCAGAGTATTTATCTTTTCTAAGACTTTTTATCCTGAAAAAGAAATATCTGAAACAATGTATATTGTAGAGATTATAAAAAGTTCTATTATAGATCCCAAGAGTAAACATGTATACGAATCAGTAGGATCTGAAATAGATGAGTATATTCATACTACTGTTTTTTATCGAATCGATATGGAAACCTTTAAACTGTTTTCTGAATCTGGATGTAAAGAATTCAGATTGACCTCTAAAGTTATTAAACCAGGAGAAGATAAATTGTATTTTGAGCCATATGTTAGTATGAGAGACTCCTTTGATTAATACTATCAAAAAAAACAAAAGCATCGAGAGATGCTTTTTTTTGTTTCTAAAATATGGTAGGGTAGGGTTATTATGCAATCATATGAAATTCGAGAACGATTTTTAAAATTCTTTGAGAAACGCGGTCACGCAATTTTGCCGTCGGCGTCTTTGGTACCTGAAAACGATCCGTCGGTGTTATTTAATACTGCAGGTATGCAGCCACTGGTTCCATATCTCATGGGTCAGAAACATCCACTAGGAACACGGTTGGCCAGTTGTCAGAAATGTGTACGAACAGGGGATCTCGATGATATTGGAGATAATAGACACTTTTCATTTTTTGAAATGCTTGGTAATTGGAGTCTCGGCGATTATTTCAAAGATGAAGCAATTGCGTGGAGTTATGAATTCCTCACGAGTCACGACGAGGGACTCGGACTTGATCCGTCACGACTTGCGGTAACGATTTTTGCAGGTGATGAGAACGCTCCGTATGATGATGAGTCTAAAAAGATTTGGATGAGTCTCGGTATCCCAGAACATCGTATTTATGCATTGCCAGCAGACGATAACTGGTGGAGTCCAGGGGATAATGGTCCATGTGGACCGTGTTCTGAGATGTTTTATGATATGCGCGGAGAATACATCGGGGCAGAAATTCCACACGATGAATTTTTGAATTTAATTAATTCAGAACAGTTTATCGAAATCTGGAATGATGTGTTTATGGAATATGAAAAACAGGATGGTGCGGTAATCGGAAAACTCGCACAGAAAAATGTCGATACCGGTGCAGGATTGGAACGACTCACCGCAGTAATGCAAGGTAAAGATACTGCGTATGATACGGATTTATTAAAACCAGTGATGGATTTTATAAAAGAAAAGACAATTATGTATGATGAAAAGT
>CAZYHU010000014.1:0-10373 GCA_964647175.1 uncultured Candidatus Saccharibacteria bacterium | reverse complement strand
AGTTGCGTTTAATGGCGGAACTGCTTCAGGCGATAATTCGATCGCTTTCAGTGGTGGTGGTGGAACTGCTTCAGGTAGTAATGCGTTTTCTTTTAGTGGCGGAACTGCTTCAGGTGATTATTCAGTTGCGTTTAATGGCGGAACTGCTTCAGGTATTAGTTCATTTACATTTGGAACTGGTTCGACAGCGTCGGGCATTGAATCATTTGCATTTGGAACTGGTTCGACAGCGTCGGGCATTAATTCATTTGCATTTGGAAATAATTCGACTGCATCAGGAGCTAATTCATTTGCATTTGGAAATGAAAATGGCGCTGTAGCATCAGGTGAAAATGGAGTCGCGATTGGTGACTCAACATTATCTGGAATAAATTCAATATCTATTGGTCATTCTGCAAATGGTGGAGTATTAAAAACAGGTATGGTAGGATTAGGGTTTGAAGCAGGAGGTGGTAGTTTAACAGCTAGTAATGCTATATCAATTGGGTATAAAGCAGGAAGAAGTGCATTATCAGGAGCAACTGCAGGAGATTTTAGTAATGCAATATTTTTAGGAGAAAATGCAGGGAGAGTTAATCAACCAACCGGTATATCACCAGTACAAGGTAGTAGAAATTCAGCAAAAAGTATTTTTATAGGTAAAAATGCAGGATATTTTCTAGCTGATGATGGACTTGATACTTCAGGAGCAGCAACAGATTATGCAATATTGATAGGAAATAATACATCAACAGGAGGATTTGAAAACAGTATTGCGCTAGGAGGTAACGCTGTAAACACGGCCAGTAATGAATTGATGATCGGTTCAACTACTAATCCCATTGATACATTAGTTCTTACTGGGTCATCAGGGAATACTTGTACACTGGATGTTACTGTTGCAGCACCATCATGTTCATCTGATGAAACGTTGAAAACAAATATTGAAACATTAGACAATGCAACACTATCAAAATTGATTAATGTAAAAACAGTATCATATACTTGGAAAAATTACCCTGACCATGATCGACAGATTGGATTTTTGGCACAAGATTTAGAACAGTATTTTCCATCGGTAGTATCTATTGCTCCGAATGGATTTAAAACAGTCTCATATGGAGGTATGACACCGATCATTGTACAGGCTATTCGTGAAATGAATTTGAATATTACTGACATAGTAAATATCGAAACACCGAACACTTGGCGTGATGCATTACTTGATTGGTTTAAAAACACCAGTAATGGTATTACAGAATTCATCGCAGGAACATTACGAGCTAAAAACGAGATTTGTATTGACGATGTGTGTATCAATAAAAATCAATTACAAACTTTATTACAAAATAATGCAACAGGAGCTGTATCATCAGGTATGGGTAATAGTTCTGGTTCAGGTATTGATTCCACTGATAACAATACCGGAGGAGAGATTAATTCAGATACATTTGATACAATAAATTCAGATATATCTATTGATGATAAGTCAGTAAATATAATCATCGTGCCAGTGTTAGATACGCCGACAATTGATAATGGATCTAGTGCAGAGATATCAGATACAGAATAAAATTCAGACATAAAAACCATCTCGTAATTGAGATGGTTTTTTCTGTATTTAATTATTACTAGCTACACTATGATTATTTAAATTTAACATAATGTTAATTTGATTAATTAATTGGTCAGTAGCTTTATCATTCGGTAATAGTTTTTTTAATTGCATAGCTAGATGTAGTGCTTCTTTATAGTTTCCTAAATTATAAAAAGCATGTGCTCTAATTCCATAGATTTGCGGAAAACTATCTGCATACCAAATGATTTCAGAAGTCACTAATAAAACATCATTAAACTTTCTTGAATAAGAATAAGATACTGCAGTGTTGTACTTTTCTATAACCATATTTTTTGTTACTGCTAGAATTCTTTCATTAAAGTCTTTTTGAAACTTGATCAAAAGAGGGTCGTTTGGTTTAATTCTCAAAGCCTCTTCTGTTAAAGATAATGCTTTTGTAAACTCAGAACTATCAGCAAAAGCTAATATTTCTTTATAGTAAACAGAAACATCATTGCTAAACTTTTTTTTGAAATCCTCTCTAATATGTTGTTGTTTAATAACATTCTTTTTGTTTAAAAGAACCTCAGGCTCTGTTAAAACAAAGTTTAGTTGCGAGATAGCTTGATAGCTTCTAGGATTCATTTCATATGCCTTTTCAGCAAATAATAAACCATTTTCCCAATCTTTTAAACTACAATATAACTTTGACAAGTTAACACAACTGGAATAATCATGGTTGATTAAATAATCACGCTCAAGCATTTTTTTGTTTTGAATGTTTTGAGCCAATAATAAATCCCCTTTGTTTGTTTGTTCCCAATCTTGATTCCTATGAAAAGTTCCATAGCAACAAAATATACAGTAGATACTCAAAAATATTCTTCGGATCAGTATTTTTTCTATTGTTTGTATGCAATATACAAATATTGAAAAAATCGCCAAACTTCCAAATAGCACATAGTGTTCTTGTACCATATGCAGACCATAAGCAGATAGCTGCAAAATAGGTAGTAATGATAGTACAAAGAAAAGAGAAAAGAACAAAAGAAACTCATTCTTTCTTTTTAAGATAAGAATAAATAATAAAAAAACAACAACTATCCACCCATATTTTAACCAAAAAGAAAATGGTTCATCCGGTGTTGGATACATATAGGATGTTGTTAGTTTTAGAGGAACTATAGTTTTCATTGTATAGATAAACAAAGAATACCCCTTTACGTAAAAATTATTATTATCATTCTTTAGTAATTCATCAATACCGTTTTGTTTTACTTGATCAACAAGTTTAGATTGCACCTCTAATGTTTTAGTAGTAATCAAATAAGATCCTAAAATAAAAGGAATTATCAAGATAAATAATTTTCTCAATAAACTTTTATCATAAAATACTGTTACTAATATAAACAGTAGGGGGAGCATTACAGCTTGTGGTTTTGATAGTAGGCTTAGTGTAAAAGTTACTAAGGTTAGTAGATAAAATAAAACCCTTTTTTTAGAATCATTATGTATGGTATGTAAAAAATTTACATACATAGATAATGATAAAAAGCCAAACAATGTGTAAAGAAGGTCTTTTTTAGTTGATCCAAAAGCAACACTTTCTGTCTGAATAGGGCTGATTGCCCATATTAAACAAACTAAAAAAATAAACCAAACAGGGTTAAGTATTTTTTTCTGTATTTTTGGAAAAGATTTTAGTAGTATACTTAATAAAAAGTAAGCAACTATTATACATAATCCAAAAAGAAAAATAGATAGCGCATGCCACTGTATACTACCAAATCCAAACAGCCAAGTCCAAATTCCAATAGTATACATAGTAACAGGATGGAACATAAATTTTTCTGGTTCAAGAGGAAGTTTTTTCCAATTAATAGAAACAGTTCTTTCTCCAGTAATTGAATCTATTTGAAACAAATTTGGATTGTTAAAATAGTATTCTGCATCATCTCTATGATAATAGCCATTATCTAGAGTATTAGAATACAGTAGTGTCATTATTGCGACTAATAACGCAAGATGGATGTGTTTTTTTTCTCCTATTCGTAATAGGAAGTTTTTTAATTTATTCATTTTGATTGATTTAATTTGGTTATTTCAATAGTTCAGATATAAGTAGGAAAAAATTGTTTCATAATTCTCTATAGAGAAAATACACACAAAAAGCCTGCACAACTGAAATAACCAAATTAAATGTTTGACAAAAAACTGTTTAATTTCTAGAAAAAAGTCCAGAAATCATTAAATATAATCATACCAGAATAGTTTTTAATGTCAATAGTTCTAATATTTCACCTATACAAATCTAAAAAGTAGAATCGTGAGATTCTACTTTTTAGATTTGTATAGGTTTTTTATCTCGCGTATTCTACAATTCGTTGTTCACGGATTACGGTGACTTTGATTTCTCCTGGATAACGGAGTTCCTTTTCGATTTTCATAGCCATATCACGAGCGACATGTTTGGCTTGTAAATCACTCATCACAGACGGTTGTACGAATACTCGGATTTCGCGTCCTGCTTGTAATGCATATGATTTTTCAACCCCACTAAATGAATTTACTACAGCTTCTAATTCTCGCAGTCTCTTTAAATAATTTTCAAGTGTATCACGACGCGCTCCTGGACGGGCACCTGAGATCTGATCACAGACTTGAACAATAACTGATTCAACTGATTCATGAGGGAATTCATCGTGGTGAGATTTCATACCAGTGATCACGCGTTCATCAGCTCCAAATTTTGCAAGGATACGCATACCGATTTGCACATGGGTTCCTTCGATTTCATGATCGAGTGCTTTACCGATATCGTGTACCAATCCTGCAGTTTTAGCGATTAATGGATCTGCTCCTACTTCGCTGGCCAGCATTTCACACAATCGTGCTACCTCGATACTGTGATTTAATACATTTTGTCCATAACTGGTTCGGAAATGTAATCGTCCGAGAATACCAATAATACGTGGGTCGAGATTATAAATACCGAGCTCATGAACAGCTTCTTCGCCTTTAGTTTTTACGATTTCGTGGATTTCAGACTTGGCTTTTTCATAGAATTCCTCAATCTTTGCTGGTTGGATACGACCATCTTTGATTAATGCTTCGAGTGTTACGCGCGCTACTTGTCTGCGGATTGGATCAAAACTTGAAATAATAATTTCAGTCGGAGATTCATCAATAATGAGTTCCACACCGGTTACCCGTTCGAAAGCCTTGATATTACGACCTTCTTTACCGATGATTTTACCTTTTACATCATCACTGTCTATCGGGACTGATGTTACCGTGTTTTCTGTGGTCACCGGTGATGCCAGTCGTTGGATACAGGTCATTAATATTTCACGAGCGCGTGTTTTATAATTTGTTTCTCCCATCAGTTCCAGTTTACGCATACGCGCGGCGATGTCTTCGCTGTATTGTAATCCTGCTTGTTCGATGATTTGCTCACGAGCTTCTGCTGGTGTTAATCCTGCAATAGTTACTAATAATGCTTGTTGTTCTAAAACGAGAACCTCGCGTTGGTCTTTCAGATTTCTGACTTGTTCTATTTTTTCATTCAAGATTTCAAAATCTCGGTCCAAGTCGGCTTGTCGTTGGTCCAGTTTTTCCTCGCGTTTTTCGAGATGGTCTTTTGTTTTTTTGTTATCTGATTCAGATTCACGAATATACGCCTGTACATCGTCCATGCGTTTTTGTGCTTTTTGTTCAGCGTCTTCGACAATACCGGTGGCTTGTTCTCGGGCGCGGAGCATGAGTTCAGCAATATCGTGTTCGAGAGATCGTTTTTGAGCGCGGGCAATAATATAACGGAGCCAGTAACCAACAGTACCACCCAGCATTAAAGCACTGAGTATACTCAAGAGTAAATAATATTTCATAAATGGAAAGCCCGGATAGAGCAAGGAATAAATAGGCCAAGGTCAAGTAATAAAGATAACAAGAGGGTAGAGAAATGATTGCAAGTAAGTATATAAATCGTATCTGAAAGAGGAAATAATCAATAAAAGTAGTTTCTTGTTATCTATAACATATCAGACTTATAATGGTTTGTAAAGCATAGGGTATTGACATTTTTTGTGAAAGGAGTAGATTTTATTTTGGAGTTCTTACCACACAATTAAATTTTTATTTTTATGGCAAATAAATCACTAAAGTCAAAGGAACTTGCTGGGTTATTAACAGCAGGAAAAGAAATCGGTAAAAGATTTGAACAATCATCAATAAAGGATCTGATTAATGTGATTGATTGTATTTTGAATAATAAAGAATACAAATCATTTCGCTCAAAGACAGAAAATTCCTTTACTAAATCGTTTGAAGAAACGAGCGAATTCAAAGAAGTGAAAAAATCGTACTTATCAAGACTGCAAAAGCTAGTCAGTAAGATGGTAAGTCAAAATCCATCAAACAAAGCAATTTTAAAAATAGAGGAAATAATTAATCTCTATAAGCAATCACCCTTAGACTTTTTAACGAAAAAACTCGAATTTGTTCACTCAAAAGAAGAGTCCAGTTTTTCTAAAAAGGCGCAGCCAGCCTAAAAATAAATTTCCCCTATCATATTCTAATGTAGAATTAAGAACTCTATACATAATGACTGTTAGGGGTTTTTTGTTTTTTGCTTTTTTCGTCTATATATGCTACTGTGAATACAGTTATTACTACGGAGTGTAGTGTAACGGCTAACATTCTCGTTTTGGGTACGAGCGACTCTGGGTTCGAATCCCAGCACTCCGACATAAAGAAAAAACCTCCTAAAGGAGGTTTTTTCTTTATGTCGGAGTGAGGAGACAAACTGCTTTGTCTCCGTCTGGGATTCGAATGCCGCATCTATACACGAGTTTTCGTAGCAACGCGGAGAAAGGCGAGTGTAGCGAGGCGGGGATAAAACATACACATACTGTATGTTTTATCCGGTTCTGATGAAATCAGAAATTTCCTATATTGAGTAATAACGAAATAGGAAATAGGTGGGCGAGAAAATTTTTCGTCAGAAAAATTATTCGTGACCGAATCCCACTTTTCTGTTTTCTCTAAACAATGTATACTGTATCCATGAACATACTCGAAAAAACGATTTGTAAACCTGGGCGGGCTATTATATTTTTAGGAGTAGTAACTATTATCGGTGCATTTTTACTGGGATTTTTTGTAGAACATAAATCAGTCGTGAAACAAGGTGTTGCAGAAATTATTCAATTCTGCGGAGGAGATCCAGTACAGATCAAAAAAGACTTGGAACAAACTATTATTGAATATAACGCAAACTAAAAGCGAAATCCAAGGGATTTCGCTTTTAGTTTGCGTTACTTGTAATTAACAAGACTTGCAAGTCTGGTCTTTACCATGATTGCACATACCGCACATTTTTTTCAGATTCCATGAACCACAATTACATAATGTGATTGCAATAGTTCCTGCAAGAATCGTGAGCGGAGCTTGGATTTCTGCAAATCCTCCTGCCCAGTGGACTTTAACAATTGCAACAATCATGATGATTGACAATAATAATCCAGAGATTTTTGTAAATACTCCTGTAACTACTGCAATACCTCCGATAAATTCTATGAGTGCTACAGCCCAAGCCCAAAATGCGCCCAGTCCCATTGTTGCAAATCCTCCGATTACCATACTCATATTAGTGAGTTTTCCATATCCTGCATAGATAAAGATTCCACCAATAACGAGACGGAGAATAAACATACCCATACATGGAGCGTGAAGTTTAGCAATTAATTTTGAAAACATATAAATAATTAAACTAGTGATTAATAATAGACCTCTCCAGTATACCGCAGTACCGACTTTTATTGCAAGTAGTTTTGTGCTACAGTAATAGTAGTATGTCAGAACAAAATGAAAACAAAGATTTAATGGAAAAAATAGTATCCCTGTGTAAACGCCGTGGGTTTATTTTTCAAGGTTCAGAAATTTACGGAGGATTGGCAGGAGTCTATGATTATGGACACTACGGGTATCTCCTGAAAGAAAATATCAAAAACAGTTGGATGAAACATATGATTCAATATCGTGATGATATTGTTAGTTTAGATGCAGGTATTTTTACCCATCCAAAGTCATGGGTTGCATCAGGACATGTTGCGGGGTTTAATGATCCACTCATCGAATGTAAAAAATGTAATGCAAGATTTAGAGCAGACCATGTACTCGAAAAATTTGGTATTAATGCAGACAAAGCAAGTATTGAATTTATTAATGATGAATTAAATAAACTCAGAACAGAAAAGAAATTAGTTTGTGATAATTGTGGTTCTGCAGATCTAACAGAAGCACGAGTATTTTCACTCATGGTGAAATCTAACTTTGGATCTCCTGCAGATGTAATCACTGATGATAATGTTGTATATTTACGACCAGAAGCCTGTGGTCCGATTTACTTGGACTATAAAAATATACTGGATTCACTACATCCAGCTTTTCCTTTTGGTATTGCCCAGGTAGGTAAAGCATTTAGAAACGAAATTACTGCAAGACAGTTTATATTCAGAACACGAGAATTCGAACAAATGGAAATGCAATATTTTCATCATAAAAATCAAACATCAGAGATTTTTGAAAACTGGAAAAAAACTCGTATGCAATGGTATATTGAACATGGAATACCTGCAGAAAAATTACGATGGTATAAACATGAAAAATTAGCACATTATGCATCAGATGCTTATGATATTGAATACAATTACCAATGTTTAGAAGGTTTTAAAGAAATAGAAGGAATTCATGCTCGTGGAGATTGGGATTTAACACAACACAGTAACCATTCAGGTATTGCTTTGGATTATTTTGACCAGACTACAGGGGAACGATTTATTCCTCATATTGTTGAGACTTCTACAGGATTAGCGAGAATGTTATTAATGTTTATTGATAATGCATATCACGAAGAAACAGATGACAAAGGAGATGTTCGTGTATTTTTATCATTACCTCCAAGTCTCGCTCCGATCAAATGTGCAATATTTCCACTCTTGAAAAACAGACCAGAATTAGTAGAACGAGCAAAACAAATTCATAGTGAGCTTAAAAGACATTTTATGTGTGAGTTTGACGACAATGGTAATGTCGGGAAACGGTATCGTCGTCAGGATGAAATCGGTACACCGTGGTGTATTGTGGTGGATTTCGATACGACAGGAACAGGAACCGATACTAATCCAGAATTACTGGATACCGTAACAATCAGAGACAGAGATACAGGAGAACAGACGAGAATCGCTATTTCAGAATTGGTTGGATATATACAAAACAGGATTGTGTAAAATAAAAAACCATTCTTTATGAATGGATTTTTATTTTCCTGTAGAACCAAATCCGTTATCTCCGCGGAGACTGTCGTCTAATTCTGAAACCAATGTAAATGCACCATGGACGATAGGTTGGATAATTCCTTGAGCAATTTTATTTCCTGCTTCAAAAATATAATCAGTGTCAGTCGTGTTATAGATAATTACATTAATTTCTCCACGATATCCAGCATCTACAATACCACCCATGGTATGGAGACCGCGACTGGCCAATCCGCTCTTGTCACTGATGCGGAGCATATATCCGTCGGGAATACTCATACCGATACCGGTTGGTATCATGATTCGTCCACGAGCAGGAACGGTGATTGATTCTGGTGTTGTGAAATCACATCCTGCATCATTATCATGAGCGTAATTTGGGATGATTGCATGAGGATGGAATTTTTTAACAGCAATAGATTGAGTATATATCATATAGAGTAATTATAGCAGATTTTTGTATTTTTAATATCTGGTGTATACTGGTCTGGTGTTGTACTATCGATTATTATTAACCAGTACATACACAATTAAATTATGAAAACCAATACAACTATTGCATCAGTAATGATGTTCTCAATAATTATCACTCCATTTATCGCTTTTGCTGAAAACGATTCAAATGAACAATCAGAAAACCGTCGAGGTAATCGTTCTGGTAAAATCGCAGTTACGTTTTGTTCTGAACTTGATACTCGTGAAGTAAAAAAAGATACCATGTTCAACGAACGCATGCGCGAATTAGACACTCGTCGTGGTGAGCGTGCAGAAAAATTAATCACTATGCGTAACGAACGAGATTTAAAACGTTCTGAAAAACGAGATGATTGGGATACAAAACGAAATGATAAATTTAAAGAATTCGAAATCAAGGCTACTACTCCAGAACAGCAAGCCGCTCTCGCAGTATTTAAAGTTTCTGTAGAATCTGCTGTGACTGCTCGTAAAGCAGCAATCGATGCAGCAGTTGCAGAATTCCGAACAGGTATGGATACATTAAACGCTGGTCGTATTACAGCAGTTGATGCTGCAAAAACAGCTATGAACAAGGCTCGTACAGATGCTATTGCTACTGCAAAATCTGATTGTGCTGCAGGTATGGATCCAAAATCAGCCGAAGCTAAATTCCGTGCAACACTTGATGCGGCTCGTAATGCAAACCCAGCCCCTAAACGAGCAGAAAAAAATACTGACTTAAAAACAGCTGTACAAGCATTAATTGCAAAACGTAAAACAGCAGTAGAAACAGCTCAATCTACGTTTAAAACAGCGATTGATGCTGCACGAGCAGAATTAACAAAAGTCATTCCAGCTCCGGTTAAAAAATAGTTTAAAAACACATAAAACAAAAAGCGCGGGAGGCGTAGCCTCCCGCGCTTTTTGTTTTATGTGTTTTTCTGATATACTCATTTCATTATGAAACCAATACTTAAATGGGTGGGTGGGAAGACACAACTTCTTCCTGAAATCAAAAAACATATTCCCGCAAGTTTTAATACATATTTCGAGCCATTTATGGG
>CAZYHU010000013.1:10037-11454 GCA_964647175.1 uncultured Candidatus Saccharibacteria bacterium | reverse complement strand
GAAGCAGCATTTTATGGTCCAAAATTGGATTTTATGTTCAAGGATGCTATAGGACGTGAATGGCAACTTGCAACTGTACAATGTGATTTTAATGCTCCAGAACGTTTCGAAATGTCCTATGTAAATGAACAAGGAAACAAAGAACGCCCTGTAGTAATTCACCGTGCTATTGCTGGATCTCTGGAACGTTTTATTGGTGTTGCTATCGAACATTTCGCAGGAGCGTTTCCTGTATGGATGTCTCCAGTACAGATCGCAATATTACCAGTATCAGATGAACATCATAGTGATTATGCACAAGAGGTTTATGAAACATTGAAAGCAAAAAACATTCGCGTACAACTACTAACCGATGATTCGCTCGGTAAACGTATCAGATCTGCAAAGACAAATAAAATCCCGTACCAAATCATTATTGGTGATAAGGAACGCGACAGTCAAACACTGACTATTGAGGGACGAAATGACACGAAAATCGAAAATATTTCTGTCGCTGATTTTATTACAAAAATCGAAAAAGAAATTTCAGAGAGAACATTGAATTAATTATAAAACACATCAAAAGATGTGTTTTATAATAGATGAAATATAGTTTATTTAATTTCCGTCCCGTCTGGTCTATAATAATAAGGTTGTTTTGGCTTTATTGATTCTGGTAAATAGCCAGGTATTTTTGTATTGTGTCCGAAACAACCTGTACAATATGAACCTTTTTTATAGGTTTCATATAAAACATCGAAAGGAATAGACTCTTTTTGAAGTGGAGTAGGTGCGTCTATATCTACTATATCTTGATTTAAATCATATACAGGATTAAATCCCTTTGGTATATTTTTTGATTTTATAAGAAAACCATTGTAACGGTCAACATAGTGCTGATTACCAAAGTTTAAATTAGGATTCTTTTCATCTTCAAATTCCTCTTTCATTACATGATAATTTGGTGTGCTGTACTGCATTCCATTTTCATTAGTATGAGAAAATATTGGATTTTCACGACTAATATTATTTTCAATTTCTTGCGTTTGGCCTTTCTCGTCAATATAATGTTCTATAACATTGGGATTTTTTTTACTAAAACTATCTAGTGTTGGTAAATATTTCCCATATTTTTCTTGTAATCTTTTTAAAGATTCAAGATTTTTATCCTTAACAGTTTTTACATCAAGGGGAAAACCTTGTTTATTATAATATCTTAAAAAATCTTTTGTATTATTATAGAGAGTAAGACTATCTTGATATTTATTAACTTTTTCTAAATCTGAAGTTGGTAATGCTCTCGTATTTTCTTCAACTCTATTTTTATCTTTAAAATCAGATAACCATGGGAGGATTGGAGAGAAATAAGGGGTAACGTTTATGCCTTTATCCAGCATTTTATTTATGGCCCTGAATCTTGATTCAAAGCCTGGGCTTT
>CAZYHU010000013.1:8326-10027 GCA_964647175.1 uncultured Candidatus Saccharibacteria bacterium | reverse complement strand
CCAGGAATTTTATACTCTTCCATTTTATCAAATGGCTCTCTATAAGAATTACCTTTTTCATCAAGATAGCTGTTTGGATCTTTTTTGTACTCCATTACTTTTTTTAAATACTCTTCGTCAGGAACAAATTTGTCTACTGTCAAAGATTTCGAATGAGCTGCTTCTTGGGTTATTAATGAAGAAGTTTTATTCCTGATATGCGCATATCTATAATCAGAATTTAGGTCTTTGTAGTCTGTCTCAAGCGTATCATATTTAGGTAAATTTATATTTTTATGTACTACATCATAAGATGCTAATTCTTTACTGTGACTATTTTTATATGATGAAATAGTATTATCAATAACAATATCAGGATTACCTGTTTGTTTCAATAATTCTGATAATCCTATATAGTTCAAAGTATCCTCTTTTGTACTGGTTGATTGACCTACATTCAATAATTTATCTAATTCCACTTGTGTTTCCCTGTTCTTAGAGATAGGACTTAGTGGCTTATCGTATACATCGGTATTTATTTTTGTAGGATTCTTTAATGGTTTTATTGCATATTCTCCATTTAGTTTATGATAGAAATCATCAGGAGGAGTATAGTTAATTTTAAAATCTTCTTTTGTATTTGATATATCTTGAGTTTTTGCATCTTTTGGAATAATTATTGCCAAACCAACTAAAACTTTTATAAGATTACTTTTAATAGTATCCAATTTTTTCGAAAGAAACGAAGCTTCTGTTTTTATTTCATTGATTTTTGGATGTGTATTTTCTATAGTAGAAAGATCTATCAACTCATGCTCTATATCACCTATTTCATTTTCAATAGTTGATATTTCTAAATTTATCTGTTTATCTGGACTTATTGGATTTTTAATTTCCTTCTCTTCTAAAGATGACTGAGGATTTGGTTTTCTTTCTAAGTTCATAAAATTATTGTTGAGTATTATTAATAATATCAGATTTTAATGCTGCTATTTTTTCTTGATCTGCCTCTTTTCTCATTTCTAATAATACTTGTCTCTTTTTTGTCATCAGGTCATTTACTTTTTGATGTAATTGTTTCAATTCGGCAATAATATTTTCTAAATATTTCATAGAATAATTATAACAAAAAACCAGGGGTAATGGAGATTTACTCTTTTTCTTGATATGGTATAATATTTATGTTATTCAAATAATTAACAATTACACTATGCCAACAAAACAAGCTAGCAAAAAAGTCGCACCAAAAAAACCTACTAACAATCTGTACAACCTCATGACACAATTGGTTCAGGAGCAAAAATCTCTATGGCGTATCCAAAACGAATATATCAAAGACGCAGGCAAAGATTCAGAACTCAAGGATTTTTGGCTCGATGTAGCAGAAGAAAAACAAATGCTCATCGAAGATCTCCAAACGATCATTGCACTCGAAATGAATTAGGTAATGTAAAAACCCCAAGCATGCTTGGGGTTTTCTTGTGGTGCATCCTATTATAAGAGATATTCACCGATGTGGTAAAGATTTACCACTGAATAGTTTTTGATTTATATAAATATATCATATTATGAAATAATGTCAATGAATTAAAAACAAAACTGTGGAAAACTTTAAAAACCATGTTTCACGTGAAACATGGTTTTTAGTATAAACTAATATTCCAAAATAAATATTTTTTTCAAATCTTGCGCATACGCTTCGGTTTCTCGGATTATCTTACT
>CAZYHU010000013.1:411-8316 GCA_964647175.1 uncultured Candidatus Saccharibacteria bacterium | reverse complement strand
GGTCACATTACCTGTGATTTTTGTCTTACCTGATTGATCTTTTGTTTTAAATAATATCACCCCGAGAGCGTCTAATTGCCAAGATGTTTCACGTGAAACATGTTTCTGTGCTAAATAGATTTGAACAGCACGGAGGGTTTTAGCTATTTTTGATCTGGAAATGTTTTCATAAGGGTTATAAACGACATTGGTCTGATTCGGTTTTTGTATTTTTCTAGTCTCAATAGTCTCGTCATGTCGTTTATCATGTCCTTGAGGTGCTAATAGATTCCCACCAATGTCGCTGATTGGTGTATCAATGTCGTTTAGATTGGCAATGTCTATGTCGTTTATAATGTTGTTTTGATTTGTATAAACGACATCATAATGTCCATTAGAATCTCCGTGAAACATCTGTGAAACACTTTTTTCATCTTTTCTAGGCAATTTTTTAAGAGTTTCACGTGAAACTATAGATTTTACTTCAAAAAAGTACAATTTTTCATCTTTTTTAGCTACCAGATCTATTTCTCCCAGTTTGTGAGTAAAGTTCCTGTCTATAACTGTAAAATCATGTTTCACGAGAAACATTTCAGCAATTTTCTCTCCAATTTCTCCAATTTTCTGTGTTTTTGAGGTAAATTGTTTCACGTGTAACAGTATATATGAGTTTTTCAGAGAAATCAAAGGTTTTAATGTTTCATGTGAAAAATTAAACAGGGCAGTTATCTAAAATAGATGTGAATAACTTTATTTTTATAAACGACATGTGTCCTTTATAAAACATGTATAAAGGACATTATAAAATAAGGGTTTTTTGAAATTTATTTTTATAAACGACACAGGATGTCCTTGAAAAATGATACTTTTTAAAATATATACACACTGTTTTCCACAGTTTTGTTATAAAATAAGGGTAAAAAAACATATTAAGAAATATTTCTATAAACGACACAAATAATAGCTATTTTTAATAGAAATGTCTCTTATATTTGTAAAAATACTAACAATGTCGTTTAGATATTCATTTATCAGAGACATATAAACGACACGAGTACTACTTGTAATATAATAAAAGACATTCTATTGTTTCACGTGAAACAAAGAGATGTCTTTTAAGTCTAATTAAAATCTTGAAATGTCTCTGACCAAGTAACCAGGGTGTCCCTGATAAATAATTAACGATTCAATATATATGTGGTATATTATAGTTTATATGAAAACCATTTTTGAAAAAATTATAGATAGGGAAATCCCTGCAGATATTATTTATGAGGATGATATATGTATTGTATTATTAGATATTGCACCCGTACATCATGGTCACAGCCTGGTTGTCTCTAAATATCCGTATCCATGGATTGATGATGTTCCGTCAGATCAATTAGCTCATATGATGCAAGTTTCTCAAAATATTATTCGTTCTATGAAACAGGGGATTGGTGCCGATTATGTACAAGTAGGAATTGTGGGTACAGAAGTCCCACACTTTCATATTCACCTCATCCCGAGAAAATTAACAGAAGAAGTAGAAACATCACATACCAGAAAACTGGAAGCCTATACAGATGAAACAGAAAAACAATATTTTTTAGAAAAACTAAAATCCTATCTGTAGTGGGGTTTTTGTTTTGAGTATTTAATATAATATTGACATATAAATTATATTTATGTATAATTGTATATAAATTCTTAAATTAAAATACCTATGACCAGAATAATTTTTATTGTTTTTTCCGCTATTGCTTTTGGGACATATAGCATTCCATTTTCAAAAATTGCTAAATGGAACTTATCATTACCTCTGATGTTAATTGGCGGAACTCTATTTGTTATGATGTATTCGTCACTTTTTGAAAAAGTGAAATATACAGAAAGTTGTCCCTATACAATAGGATTTGTACTAAAGTGGCTAGTAGTTGCTATTGTTATTTACGGTGTTGGATTTATCGCTTTTGGTAAATTATTATCAGCACCGTCACATACGGTACAAGTATCGGTTGCTCTATGTACTGCATTGATTCCAGTATTTGCGTTAGTAGTTGATTTAATTATCAAGAGGCAAATGATTTCAATTTCTCAAACAGCTGGATTATTTCTGATTGTTGGAGGGGTAGTACTTCTCAATCAAAAAAGTTAAAAAAAAGAATAAAAAATACCTACGATTAATCGTAGGTATTTTTTATTTGTGCGGCCAAGGAGAATCGGACTCCTGTCTCCTCCTTGGCAAGGAGGCGTCATACCACTAAACTATGGCCGCATGTGTTTCACGTGAAACTTATGGAGAAAATTATACACGTATTTCATTTTTTCGCAATCTGTGGTATGGTGTTTTTTATATACAGTAATGTATATAATTATTCTTTTTCCCTGCGGAACTAAAGTTCCTTACATTGGATACTATAATTTTATTAAACTAATATACGCACCTGTAGTGAAACGGATATCACTCCAGTCTTCGGAACTGTCATTCTAGGTTCGAGTCCTAGCAGGTGCACAAAATATTAATCAAAATACACGTAGTGTTTTTGATTGTATATTTTGTAGCTCATGATAGGACGAGAAAGCCGGAGCCGGTCTACGCCGAAACGAAGTGTAGGTGTCGGCGAGGTGGGGTAGCGAGTATAGAAAAATAATGAAGCGTAGCGAAATATATTTTTCATGACTTGTTACCGAGTCCTAGCAGGTGCACAAAATAATTTTTCTCATGAAAGATTTTCTTATTCCCAACAATGTTTCACGTGTAACACAACTACTGGTAGAAAATAACTACGAGGCTTTTTTGGTGGGTGGTTGTGTACGCGACATGATCATGGGACGAATACCAAATGATTACGACATTACGACTAATGCTACCCCTGAGCAGATTATCGCAGTCTTTGAACCGACAGGATTACGCATCGTATATGAAAATAAATTTGGAACGGTATCAATCATTTTCGAGGATGAGGACTTGGCAAGTAATGTACGCGAAATCCAAATCACCCCATATCGAACAGAAGACAAGTATTCAGATCATCGTCATCCTGATAGTGTAACTTTTTCTGAAACGATTGACAGTGATTTGTCTCGTCGAGATTTTACGATTAATGCACTTGCAATGGATAACACAGGTACTATGGTAGATTTATTTTCTGGACAATCTGATATTGATAAAAAAATAATTCGTGCAGTAGGAGATGCAGAAACACGATTTAACGAAGACGCACTCCGCATCATGCGTGCGGTTCGATTCGCAGCACAATTAAACTTTGCTGTTTCACGTGAAACACTAGACGCAATAGAAAAAACAAAACACCTCCTCGCAGAGATTTCTGTCGAACGTATTCGTGATGAATTTATTAAAATAGTTGATTCACCGAATCCGGGACTTGGAATGTTTCTCATGAAACAACTTGGTCTATTGGAATATGTACTACCGGAAATAATTCCAAGTATAGGCTGCGAGCAGGGTGGGGTACACATCTATGATGTATTTGATCATCTCGTGTATGCGTGTCAGCATGCATCTGACAAGGGTTATTTGTTTCACGTGAAACTGGCCGCATTGTTTCATGATATTGGGAAACCAAAAACTCGTAGACCAGGTATCAAGAAAGCCTACACGTTTTATGGACACGAAGTCGTAGGTGCGAGAATAGCGAAAAAAATAATGGAACGCATGAAGTTCCCGAAAACAGATATCGATCAGGTAGAAAAATTTGTTCGTTGGCATATGTTTTTCTCTGACACAGAATCCATAACACTCTCTGCAGTACGGAGAATGATTGCGAATGTTTCAGTAGAAGATATTTGGGAACTCATGAAAGTTCGTGAATGTGATCGAGTAGGAATGAAAAAAACAGAAGCTCCGTATCGATTACGAAAATATTTTGCCATGATCGAGGAATGTCTCCGTGATCCGATCAGTGTGAAACAATTAGTTATCGATGGGAACTATCTCATGAATATGTTACACGTGAAACCAGGACGACGTATGGGTTGGATGTTACATGCATTACTACAAGAAGTCATCGAGGATCCAGAAAAAAATACGATTGAATATTTATCAAGTCGTGTTACAGCATTAGAAAAACTTGATGATGATGAATTACAAAAACTGGGTGAACAAGGTAAAGAAATAAAAGACCAAGTAGATAATGCAGAAGTAAAAATGTTACACGTGAAACATGGGGTACACAAGAAACATACATAAAACAATACGGGGCAATGCGTAGCATTGCCCCGTATTGTTTTGCCATCTTGTTGACTATAAATAATAATTATGCTATAAAATAAGAAAAATTTTAAAAGAATATGGCACAAAAAACAGAAATTCAAGGAATGACAAAAGGAAGAAAAAAAGAAATTGATAACAGAATACTGTTTTCATATTTTGATTCTTTAATTAAAAAAGAAAAAATAAATATGCACAGAATAGAATCCAGTCATATTTCTTTACAAGAAATATACCTTACGTACATAAACTTTAAAAAAAATGTACAACAAAAATTCGAAGATGATGAGGCTCGTACAGAGTTTTTATCTGATGTTGTGTACGAAATTAGAAATCTCTATATAGAATATTTAGAAATAAAAATTCATATGGAAAAAGCAACAAACACAAAATTCGATTTTTACATTCAAGAGATTTTAATCTCTATGAGAGATTTCGGATTTGACTATAAAAAATCAATATAACAAAAACCTGTCGTGTGATGCATGACAGGTTTTTTAATTTACTCTGTTTGTTTCAGTTCAAACATTTTATTTTGCATACGGTGACCTGAAATTTGTCTGATTGATTTTGGATCTACATGATAGATCCCACCCAATATAATTCTGATTTGTGTATTTGCCATATTCCGTTCTGCGTCTTCACGAATAAAAATTCGATAAGTATGTTCTGAAACTGTTTCGATAACTTCACGTGGGCTATTAGGAAATGCTTTTACTCGGATATACATAAATAAAGAATACTTGGATTTGTTTCACGTGAAACAAATCATTGTTATAAACAAGCCTGTATCAATCCATCGAACAATGGATGAGGACTATCAGGACGAGACAGAAATTCAGGATGACTCTGGGTTGCGATGAAATACGGATGAACTGATTGCGGTAGTTCTATCATCTCTACGAGATAGTGTTCGCCATCAGGTTGGAGAAATTTACCAGAAATTACCAATCCATGTTTCTCTAATGTTTCACAATATTTGTTCTGGACTTCTAATCGGTGTCTGTGTCGTTCGATCGTTGTGTCAGTTGTAAATAAACTATGAGCCAGTGTATTGTCCTTCAAAGTACAAACATAATTACCTAATCTCATGGTGCCACCTTTTTGCATGATTTGTAATTGCTCTGGAATCAGATCGATGATGATATCATCATCAGAGGTAACATCGTCCATTTCGCTGGTGACAGCGCGCGGAATTGCGCAGCAATTCCGCGCGTATTCTATCGTTGCTAATTGCAATCCTAAACAAATTCCGAGAAATGGAATATTATTCGTACGGGCAAAATTAATTGCATTAATTTTGCCTTCCATACCACGATTACCAAATCCTCCTGGAACAATAATCGCATCAAAACTCTTTAGCTTTTCCAGTAGCTGTTCATCAGTCGATGATACTAATTCGATTCTCGTTCCGACATTATGTTTCGTTGCTGCGATTTTGATCGATTCGATAACTGATAAATATGCATCAGAGAGTTTTGTATATTTTGTAACCAATGCAACAGAAATGACTTTTTGTTTTTCCTTTTGATAATCATAGAAAAAGTCTGGCAATTTTTTATCAATACTCATTTCACAAAATTGTGTGAGGATACTTGGCAATGCAGTGTTCTCTGTAAAATGCAGTGGTACCGCATAAATGTTTTTCAAATCAGGACACGGAATCACATGAGATGCTGGTAGATTACCAAACAGTGCAATTTTTTCAAGTACCGCATCAGTGAGAATTTCATTCCCATGTGGTTCATAGCGTGCAGCAATAATATCAGGTGCAATACCGATACGTAATAATTCACGGAGTGATGTCTGTAATGGTTTTGTTTTATATTCTCCTGATACAGAGAGATAGGGAACATATCCGAGATGTACATGCAATACATTGTTCCCATGATCTCGTTTAAATTGTCGCAAACTTTCTAAAAATATTTCTGCTTCCATGTCTCCTGTTGAACCACCAATCTCAATAATTTTTACATCACTCTCAGATTGTGCGTATGAGTTTTTTATGAGATTGGTAACATGGGGAATTAACTGTACTGTATGTCCCAGATATTCTCCCGTACGTTCAGCATCTAATAATGTTTTATAAATCTTACCTGCTGACAATGTACTGCGACTAGATAGATTGGTATTTAAAAACCGTTCATAGTGTCCCAAGTCTAAATCGGTTTCAGATCCATCTGCTAATACGTATACTTCGCCATGTTCATAGGGTGACATTGTTCCAGGATCGATATTGAGATAGGGATCCATTTTTTGAGCCTCTACGGTCAGTCCTGCGGATTTAATCATCAGTCCCAAACTCGCTCCCATGATGCCTTTACCAAGTCCTGAAACCACACCTCCGGTGATAAAAATATATTTGTGTTGTTTACCTGAATTCATATCCTAATAATATCAGAATTAAAGAGAAAAGAGTAATGGTTGACAAATATCTATAAATAGTATATAATAGAAACAACTAAAATTAAATATATGAACATATTAGATACTTTTCTCCATGTAATATGGACAGGGATAAAGACCGCAGGATGGTTATGGTTAGCATTGATTTGCTGGTTAATCCATCATGGTGCTGAAATTACGGCATCTATTTGCCAACGTATAGCACGCATCGCAGAAACGGGTAGGAGAAATTGCTACCAAAACAGCAGGAGGCTATGGAATACACCTCCGCCAACCGGGACTACTCCTTAGTAGTTTCGGTTTTTTTGTGTATAGAAGTAGTGCATAGTATACACTATACTATGCACTATCTCCCATGAAATTTTTTATGCACCTCACGGAGTTGTTTGTCGGTGACATGGGTATAGACTTGGGTGGTTGCGATATTTGCATGTCCGAGCATCATCTGTACACTACGGAGATCTGCACCGTTTGATAATAATCCCGTCGCAAAACAGTGACGGATCACATGGGGTGTGACTTTCTTGGAAATGCCGGCCTTGGTCGCATAGTGTTTTACAATACGCTGGATAAATTTCGGAGATAGAGATTTTTCATCAGTTTGTTTTCCATGATTTTCCGTCTCTGTTTTTACGAATAATCCATTATCCATATCACGACGCATTGCTAAATATTTTTTTAATTTTTCTCTGGCCTCGTCTGATATAAATACAACACGGACTTTACCTCCTTTACCGCGAATACTAAACTCGTCTCCTCCAATATCTAAATCATTCGTCAGAGAACATAATTCAGAAACACGCAGTCCGGTAGAATATAACATTTCAAGTATCGCTCGATCACGGAGCGATTTTATATCAGTACCATCAGGAGCCTGGAGCAGGCGAGTTAATTCTGTCGGAGTAATCAGATCGATTTCGCGCTGTGAGACTTTTGCTAATTCGATGACTTCGGGTGAAATAGTCTTGATATCATTTTTTGCCAAGTATTTTAAAAACGCTCGCAGTGCAATGAGATAATAATTCTGAGTTTTTTTAGACATGGTGATACCGCGTTTTTTATTGGTATTACCGGTGATTGATCGGTTTAAATGTAATCTAAATTCGCGTATCATTTCGCGAGTGATATCGCTCGGTGTAGTTATTTTTGCAAAGTTTAAAAAAACGTTCAAGTAATGATCATAGTTCTCCACTGTTTTTAATGATCGACCTTTTTCGATTTCGATATATTCTAAAAATCTGCGTTTTAATTCATTAAGGTTCATAGAGAGAGTATACCAAGTAATCAATACAAAAACAAAACAA
>CAZYHU010000013.1:0-401 GCA_964647175.1 uncultured Candidatus Saccharibacteria bacterium | reverse complement strand
CACTCCGCTATCGCTCCGTCTTGTATAACGGCTCCGGTTTTCAATTCCTACGAATCGCTACAAAGCAAAAGTCCCCAATACTACGTATTGAGAACTAATGTTTATGATCACAAATATTTTTCTGACGAAAAATTTCGCGTTTTCCTATTTCCTATCTCGTTTCACTTCGATAAAGGAAATTTCTGATTTCATCAGAATCGGATGAAACATGAAACAGTTCATGTTTCATTCCCACCTCGCGGTTTTTGCCTTTCGCTAGTCGCTCAAACAAAAACATCGCTCCGGTCCACAAAACCTAAAAATTCCCAGCAGTGGGAATTTTCTAAACGGTTTTGTGCGCTCGGTAGGAATTGGTCACTCTCGTGGACAATCCCTTCGTCTTGCAGACTCGGTTCTTGTCT
>CAZYHU010000012.1:6206-11711 GCA_964647175.1 uncultured Candidatus Saccharibacteria bacterium | reverse complement strand
ACTGTGCACTCTTACGAGCTTTACGAAGTCCGAATTTACGACGTTCTTTGGCACGAGGATCACGTTTGAGAAATCCTGCTTTTTTCAAATCAGTTTTTGCATGATCGTGGTTTTCAGTGAGCGCGCGAGCAATACCATGACGGATTGCTTCGGCTTGACCATGAATACCTCCTCCTGAAACGACTGCGGTTACTCCGTATTCTGGAATATCGTTCGCTGTCGTGATAGCCTCACGAGCGATACGGATCAATTCAGTAGTTCCAAAGTAATCATTCACTGTTTTACCATTAACGATAAAATCAGTGTTTGATGTCATGATGCGAACCTGAGCCGTAGCTGTTTTACGACGACCGATAGCATAAGTATATGTTTTTGTTGTTGGTGTAGACATATAATAATGTATTAGTCGTTAATAATGAGGTTTTTAAGCATATCAGTACGGAGCTTGTTACGAGGTAACATACCACGAACAGTTCGCATAAAGATTTCTCTGTTTCCGCGGCGATCTTGTAGATGTCCACGAGTTTCGTGTTTTAATCCTCCTGGGTATCCAGAAAAAGTTTTATACGTATCGGTCATTTTTTTATCTGAAATGTCGATTTTACTCGCGTTTTCTACGGTAACTGTATTTCCTGAGAGTTTATTAGGTGCAAAATCTGGAGAATTTTTCCCTCGTAAAATCATTGCAATTTCAGTTGCAATTCTACCCAGTTTTTTATTCGTTGCGTCGATAGTAAAATTTTTCATAAAGATTAAACAAATTCAATAATAGCCATTGGAGCTCCATCTGATAAACGTCCAGGGAGTTTTAATATACGAGTATATCCTCCTGGTCGATCGGTATATTTAGGGGCGATATCGCGAACGAGTTTTTGAGCTACGTCTGCCTGACCTCCCATATCAGCAACCAATACACGCATAGTGTTTACATTGTCTGTAGTTGCTTTGCGAGCACGAGTAATCATTTTTTCAATCATAGGACGTAGTGATTTTGCACGTGGTTCTGTGATCGTAATTCTCCCATTCATGACAAGAGCACGAACAAGTGACCGCATAAATGCTTTGCGTTGATTTCTCTCGCGTCCGAATTTTCTGTTTTTGTTGTGATGTCGCATGATAGTGATAATTAATAAAATAATAATTGTGTACCTAATACTAATGATTATTGCTTTAATGTCAAGTTATAACCAGCGAGTATTTCAGTAACCTCTGAGAGACCTTTTTGTCCAAACCCTGGGAGTTCGAGCAGGTTTTCGTTACTTTTTTGGATGAGACCTCCGATAGTTCTGATTCCTGCGTCTGATAATGCATTTAATGTTCGTGTTCCGAACGCTACAGAATCAATACGAGTTTTTAAAATATCGGTGAGGTCTTCGGGATTCATATCAGATACTGCATTGGTTTTAGCCATTGGTTCTGATTCGAGAGTAGGACCTGATTCTGATGATGTAACTACTGGTTCTGACTGTCTTGGAAATTCGAAATCATATTTCAAATCTAAAATTGCCTTGAATTGTTGTAACATAATCATGAGCGAGTCTTGTAATGCTACACTTGGTTTAATAGATCCATCAGTGATGATGGTCATGCGGAGTTTATTGTGATCTACACGATCTCCTACACGCATGTTTTCAACCTCGTACGCTACTGAATGAATTGGTGTAAAGTTTGCATCCAGTGCAATAACTCCGATATCAGTTTTGTCTTTGGTATGCATTTCACGAGCTACATAACCAAGTCCCTTTGCAACAGTTACTGTAATAGTACCGTTTTTAGACTTGTCAGTTACTTCGCAGATGTATTGATCAGGACTCGTAACAGAGAGTTGTCCTGTACATACGAAATCTTTTGCATAGATTGCTCCAAATTTCAGCGGTAATGTTGCCGTTACTGGTTCATCTCCAATGAGTTCAAAACGAACTTTTTTCAAGTGGAGAATCATCGTAATTACGTCTTCACGAATACCTGCAATACTTGAAAATTCATGCGCTACCCCATCGATGGCGATACTGGTAATAGCAGCACCAGGTAATGATGAGAGAATAATGCGACGGAGTGAATTCCCAAGGGTAAATCCATAACCAGGGGCAAGTCCTGCGATTTCAAAAACTCCAGTGGTAGAAGTTTCAGAAATAGTTTGAAATTGTGAAGGAAGTGTAATATGCATAAGATAGTTTTATATACATTAATGGTTTATAAATACCAAGGACGACACTTGACTAACGACTGTAGAACTCGATTACGACTTGGAGATTAAGCATTGGATCAACAGTGTCTGGGATACTACTGATTTTTGCAGAAATAATGTTTTTCTCATCGCGGGTAATCCATGATGGAGATTTTACATTTGCAAGTTTAACGCTGATATCTTTGAAGAATGCAGTATTGAGACTACCAGGACGAATAGTGATAATATCACCAACCTGGAGCTGGTATGACGGAATAGTCATTTTCACACCATTGACAGTAATATGTCCGTGAGAAACTGCCTGACGAGCCTGAGCGCGGGTAGCAGCAATTCCTAATCGATATACAGCATTGTCTAATCGTCGTTCGAGGAGTGATCCCAGAGTTTTCGCTGGACTGGTTCCTTTTACGATGTGTTCCATTGCATAATCTACATAGTTTCGGAATTGTTTTTCACGAATTCCATAGAGGAATCGAACTTTTTGCTTTTCGATTAATTGGAGACCGTAGTCTGATCTACGCGCAGGAGCTTTTTTACTTGATCCTTTGTTTCCAACAGTTGCAGCAGCGAGGAATTTTTGAGTTTGGCATTTTTCAAATATTCCAGCCCCTAACCGACGGCAGAGCTTATATTTTTTTACGAGGGTGGTCATAGAATATAATAATAGTAATAATAATTGAAAAGCCTAAACTCGACGAGGTTTTTTAGGACGAGGACCGTTAAATGGTACTGGTGTTTTGTCCAAAATAGAATTGATGACAATTCCCTTTGCGGCAAATGCACGAATAGCAGATTCGCGACCTGAACCAGTTCCTTTGACAACGATGTCAATTTCACGGAGTCCGATCATGGCTGCTTTTTCTGACAATACTTCACCAATTTTCGCGGCTGCAAAAGGTGTTCCCTTTTTAGCACCCTTGAATCCCAACGCTCCAGATGAAGAAGACATGATTGCATTTCCATCCATATCAGTGATGAGGGCTTTGGTGTTATTGTACGTTGATTGAACATGGAGTATTCCTGCAACGAGTTTTTTCTTTGGTGCACGAGCGACACTGCGATCACGGAGTGATTTGTCGACACGTTGACCTTCTTGTTTTACAATTCGTTTTTTTCCCATAAAAAGTAGAGGATTGAGATAATAAAGGGGTTAATAAGAGTTTAGCTACTATGTTTTAGAAGCTGTTTTACGACCTGATGCCATCGTAACGCGTTTGTTTCCACGGCGAGTACGAGAGTTAGTTTTTGTTCGCTGTCCACGAGCTGGTAACATTGCTGCATGTCGTGATCCACGGTATGCACCGATGTCTTTGAGTCGTTTAATGTTTTGAGAGATTTCTCGTTTGAGATTTCCTTCAAGTTTAAATTCATCTACTATTTTACGCACTAGTACTTCTTCGTCTGCAGTTAATTCTGATACTTTTTTAGTGATATCAACGTTTGCTTCTACGAGGATTTTTTTAGCACGAGCAAGTCCAATACCGTAGATAACGGTTAAACCATATTGAATATTTTTTTTATCTGGGAGAGTGATACCAAGTAAACGCATACAAAAAAGTTAAGTAAAATGAGTAAATAATAAAATGGGACTATTGACGAGCTTTGTGTCGAGGATTTTTTTTGTTAATCCGATACAAACGACCCTTGCGACGAACGATAATATCGTCTGCGCTGATTTTTTTGATAGATGATTGTACTTTCATGAAACAGTGAGCAAAAACTAATAATAATTTAACGAGTAATACCAAGGATTAATTACCTCTCTTGATGATGCGCCCTTTACCGCCATAAGGCTCTACCAAGATTTGTACCGTGTCCCCTACGAGGACTTTGATACGGTGTAATTTCATACGACCTGACAAATAAGCAATTTGTTCTTCTGACATTGTTTTATCATAGGCTTCAGGGAGAGGAGCCAATTTTTTATCGGGTATTCTACGCACACGAAACATTGCGTTTGGCAATGCTTCTGTTACGATAGCCGATATGATCATTTCGCTGTCCTTGTTTTGATTACTCATGATAAAGAATATCTCCTATACTACTCAAACCACGAAAAAAGTCAAGTGTTTTATACCCAGTTTTTCCCCAATGTTCGATATTCTTGTTTTTCTATTCCAATGTATCTTTTTCGCTTCCCGCAGGAATACTTGTTTTTGTGGACGGAGCAGAGCGTAGGAACAAAAAAAGTAGTTCCGCAGGGAAAAAGAAAAAGATATAGAAAATAGTATAGAAATAAAAAACCTTGATATATTCAATGTAGAAAAACCCTTATAAAACAAAAACACAGGGTCTCAGTTCTGTGTTTTTGGATTAATTACATATCTAATTTTAAATCTGCAATAGCACTGTCCATCGTATCCATATCAACAGCAGATGGTGCAGTAGCACGAGTTCCTCCTGCAGGTTCGTTGATTTTCATGTTTACGCGAGCATTGTTTTTCATACCTACTACACGGAGCAATGTACGAATAGCTTTGGCAGTCGCTCCCTTTTTACCAATTATTTTACCCATATCGAGCGGATTAATATCAACGGTCATGAGAACTCCCATTTCATCAATTGTTTTTACTACCTTTACATCGGCAGGATATTCTACGAGTGCTTGTAATGTGTTTTCTAAAAACACGAGTGCGTTATCTGACATAATGAGCCTTAAACTAATTAACTGAGTAAAGAGAAATTATACGAAATAAATTTCTACGGTATGAGTATACCGTGGTAATAATAAAAGTCATCATTGACTGATGACTTTTATTATAGTGAATTATTCAGCAATTTCTTCTGCTGGAGTTTCCTCTGCAGGAGTTTCAGTAACTTCTGGTTCTGGAGCTGATTCAGTTTCTGATTCAACTGGAGATTCCTCGATTACATCATCTACTGCGACATCTTCAACTACTGGAGCTGGAGCAGATTTTTCTACTGGAGCTTCTACTACGATTTCTTTGATAGGAGCGTGTTTTTTAGGAAGCACGTTTTTCTTGCGTCCTGCAACCAATCCCTGATCAACGAAAAAGTTATGAACTGTATCTGACATTTGGGTACCGTTCCCAATCCAGTGAGTAATGCGGTCTTTTGCTAATTGTACATTTCCGAGTTTAGGATTGTATGATCCTACGATTTCGATAAATTTACCTGATTTTGGAGCATTGCGACTATCAGTCACAACCACACGATAGTGAGGTTCGTTTTTGCGGCCTATTCTTTGGAGTCTCATTGTTAACATATAGGTGATATCCTAATCTAAAATGGTTTTATTGTCAAGTAAAATTACTAATTATCTATACTGTTCCCATATTTTTTTATCAATCCCAGAC
>CAZYHU010000012.1:0-6196 GCA_964647175.1 uncultured Candidatus Saccharibacteria bacterium | reverse complement strand
TGCTTTTGCGCGTTCAGCCTGCAAGGTTTCGGTCATTCTTTTGAATTTTACATCAGCAAATTTCAAAAAGATAAGTCCAAGAATAGGCTCCCCGATTTCGTTGAGTTTAAGACTTCCATTTGCACGCAGTTGTTCAGCTGCCGCCCATAGATTGTTTTCTAGATTTTGTTTTTGTGTTATTTTACCAGACATATATAGTGTGAGAATACCATATATTTAAAATATTCTCCAGTAATTGCACTGTTTGATATTTTGCAATTATTCTCTATATACCCTATACTTGGTTTATATGAAACATCCAATACGTATTATTATTACGACTTTTTCAATTATTCTCATTACTGCAATTGTGATGTATATGATGATACCAGCTAAAACCGTTTCTCAAACATCTATTATTGATAACATGTTCCCCGCTGTCGCTGTAGCAGACAATGAGCTAACCGAAACAAAACCTGCTACACCTGCAGTTCCCGAGCGTCAGCCTGTCACTCATATGACAATGCCTGACCCTGTGCGTGCTGTCTATATGTCGAGCTGGATTGCGAGCAGTAGTAATCTCAGATCTAAAATTGTCGAACTGGCTAAAACAACAGAGATCAATGCAATCGTTATCGACATCAAAGACTCTACCGGTAAAGTCAGTTTCAGTATCGATAATCCACTGATTAATGAATTAGGTTCTACAGAAAACCGCATTCGTGACATTGATGAATTTATCAATGAACTCCACAGTCACAATATCTATGTCATCGGGCGCATATCAGTATTCCAAGATCCGTACCTGACACATGAAAAACCAGAGTGGGCTATCACTCGTAAATCAGACGGAGCTATCTGGAAAGACCGCAAGGGATTGTCGTTCTTGAGTCCTGCAAAACCAGAAGTCTGGGATTATATTACGACACTCGCAATCGAGAGTTACAAAATAGGTTTTGATGAAATTAATTTTGACTATATACGATTCCCGAGCGACGGAAACATTGCTGACATTCAATACCCTGATCCGTCACTATCTAAAGCCGATTATATTGAAAACTTTTTCAAACACTTGGACCAAGTCGTACGCAAAGAAAACAATATTCCAACATCAGCAGATTTATTCGGCATGGTTACAACTGCTAATGATGATCTCGGTATTGGTCAAGTATTAGAACGAGCAATTCCGTATTTTGATGCTATTGCTCCGATGATTTATCCATCGCATTATCCGAAAAATTTCCAAGGGTATGCAAACCCGGCTAGTAATCCAGGATCTATTATCACCATAGCCATGGAGGGTGGTAATGCAAAAGCCGTCGCCATGGGCAAAACATCTGCAGTATTTCGTCCATGGTTACAAGATTTTAATATGGGAGCGAATTATGGACCGACTGAAATCCGTGCCCAGATTAATGCACTCGCAAAACTGGGTATTCATTCATATATGATGTGGGACCCAGCCAATACATACACTGCCGGAGGATATCTGCCGGAATAAAATAAAAGCGAACATCCAAAGGATGTTCGCTTTTATTGTTACGCCGGATTTAATCCAGCATCAAGTAGTCTTTCTACGGGAACTGTTGATTCTACAGGTTCTGGTATGTCTTCTGGTTTCGGTAATGCTGGTACATCAGCTTGTTTTACGACTGATATCAATCCTGATAATGTCTGTATAAAATCATGCCATGCTGTGTTTTTTTCTGTATCAGTAGTTTGTTTTGGAATATACATGATGACAACTATCCATATAATAACGATAACCAGTGTGCATATGATAGAACCGATAATTACCATACGGTTTTTTACATGTTCTGGTTTATTACGTAAACGATGAATCAGATTCATACATTATTCGATAACGATTACTTCGCGGTCTTTGCCTGAAATGTCGCGACTCTTGATAGTGAGTTTATCAATCGGTTTTACTGCTTGTTTTGCAAGTTTTAAAAATTCATCAAGTGAACCAGCTGATTGATCAGTACCATAATCCATCGGTATGATTATTTTTGGTGCGATGATATTAGTGATTTTTTGTGCACTGTTTGCATCGATAACAGACTTGCCTCCGATTGGAATAAACAATATATCTACGTTATCCATCAGAGCACGAGCCTCGATCGGTAATTCCCCTGTGCCGAGTGCTCCGAGAAACCAGATATTCATACCATCGAATGTAAAGTTATAGATTGTATTTATTTTTGATAATACTCCCTTATCATCTAATGCTGATGACATAAATCCACGAATCATAATTCCATCGATTTCGTATTCTCCAGGACCATCGATTACAAAGGGTTCTTTATTCCCATAGGTTACGGTTTCAGATCCATTATAATCGACGTGATGTGTCGTAATCATAGCAATGTCTGCACCGAAACCACTTGGTTTAATTTTGGATTCTTTAGAGATTGGATTAATAGCAATAACCGTATCCCCTGTTTGAAGCTTGAAAAATTGTTTGTTGTGATGAGTAATAATCATAATGGGTATAGTATAGCAAAATGCCAGAATTATACCAACGATTGACAAAATAGGAATAAAGTATACATTTTAATAAATTAAAAAAATAATGTCTATGCCAAAACAACAAAATAATACTCTTATTTCAAGTATATTCCCTGCTCACACAAAAGGCAGAAAACCAACTATTAAAAAATCTCTACCAAAATTCTTTAGAGAAATTGCCCGAGAAAAAGCCTTGTCAAAATTGGTTTATACCGTTAATTGGACAAAGCTTCAAAACACTGTTTTTCGTTAAAAACAATATACTTGACAATATATGTATATTATGCTAATATACATATATAACTAAATATTTATATATGAAACTTATTGAATTTTTCTTGGGCATACTTTGCCTAGCTTGCGTTATTTTTATAATAATTTTTGCAAAACCAGAAGGTAATTTTGAAAAATTTTTTTCAATTTTACTAGGCGGAGGAATGTTGGTAGGCGGCTTCATGTTTTTGAAAAAATTTACATCTCAAAAAATGTAAGACCAATCAAAAAAAGCGTACAGTGTGCGCTTTTATTTTATAAATCTTTTTCAGCCTCGATGAATTCGTCCAATTCCCCATCGTACAATACCCGTTCGATATTTCCTGTCTCACAACCAGTGCGGTGATCCTTGATTAGTTTATACGGATGTAATGTATAACTGCGGATCTGACTGCCCCATTCATTACTCACTGTTGTTGATACTGCCATTCCACGCTGACGCAGTTTTTCATCATCGTCATATTTACGCCAGACCTTGGCTGATAATAATTTCAAAGCTTCATCACGGTTTTGTTCCTGACTGCGCTGTGTGGTCGCATGTACTGATAATCCTGTCGGTATGTGTGTCATACGCACGGCTGTTTCGCGTTTATTTACATTTTGTCCGCCTGCTCCACCACTGCGCGCAAAACTGGTTTCGATTTCTGACTCTGGAATGGTGAATTCTACTTTTTCAAATTTTGGTAACACCTCCACCATACTGAAACTGGTATTGCGCTTAGATTTTGCATTGAATGGACTGTTACGAACGAGACGATGTACACCGGATTCGTTTCGCAGGGTCCCGTAGGGACCCTGCGAGCCCGAAACAGAACCACTGATACATAACGATATCGAACGATAGCCACCGTGATCATTAGGACTACTGTCTGTTACAGTTACATGCCAGCCTTTACTGGTGCAATACTTATCATACATTTCATAGAGCATTTTCGTAAAATCCTCTGCATCATCTCCCCCTGCTCCGGTAAAGATTGAAAGTACAGCGTCTCCTGTATCGTATTTTCCACCACCTGCGATTCGGCTTTTTAATTCCTCGATTTCTGCCAGTACACTCTGTGCACGAATTTTATCACTCCAAAAATCCGGATTATATAATTCCTGTTCCAGTATTTCTAATTTTGTTTGTAAGTGTGTGGTGTCCATATATTACTATTGATTCCAGTCTGTGTTTTTTTTTAAAAAAGTATACTAATAAATTTGAATTATAAAATTCGTCGAAGGTGCACTTTGTATGAGTGCCTCGCGCAGGCGGGTAGCCGAGCGGGAACAAATTTTTCACGAGAAAAATATTGTGGTACTCAGACAAAGTAGTACCGAGTAAGAGTTTTATAATTCAAAGTTATTAACTACTAATTCTTACTGTAACAATAACCTGAATTGCTCTTCATCGATAATAACTACTCCTAGTTTCACTGCAGTATCATATTTACTCCCTGGATCTGTTCCTGCTACTACATAATCAGTTTTTTTAGAAACACTGCTGGAAACCTTGCCTCCGTTATCCTTGATCATCTGTGTTGTTTCATCACGAGATAGTGTCGGCAATGTTCCCGTAATAACAAAAGTCTTGCCTAAAAATGTACTGCTGGTTTTTTTAATCTGTTCAATAGTCAGTAGCTCAAGTAATTCCCGTACGATTTTTTGATTCTGCTCGTCAGTCATATAATCCAAATAAGATTCCGCAACTCGTTCCCCAATGCCATAAATAGCTACCAAATGATTTAAAGAAAGTTTCAGTAATTGTTTTGCGAGTTCTGTAGAACTTGACCATGATATTGAGTCTGCAATTAATTCTGCCGTCTCTATTCCGATATGCGGTATTCCCAATGCAAATATAAACCGTGGTAGCGTAGTCCGTTTACTGGTCTCTATACTGCCGATGAGATTCTCTGCAGAGAGTTCGCCAAATTTATCAAGGTTTTCTAAATCTGATTTTTGTAAATGATAGATATCAACAGGGTTATGTATCAGGTTTTCATCTACCAGTTTTTCTACTATTTTTTCACCCATACCGACGATGTTCATTGCAGATTTTGATGCATAGTGAATCAAGTTTCCGAGCACCTGTGCAGGACATTTTTTATTATTACAAAACAATGCAACTGTTTCTGAAACAGTTGTGTTTTCGCGGCGCGCCGTAGGAGCAAAGCACACCGGACAGTCTTTCGGTATGATAAATCTATTTGTTTTATTAGGACGCAGTGGGAGTACGACTTGGACTATTTCTGGAATAATATCGCCTGCTTTACGCAGTATTACTGTATCGCCAATACGTACATCTAAACTATCGATTTGGTCTTGATTATGCAGAGTCGCCCGCGCGACGACTGATCCTGCAACACTTACTGGTGTTACATGAGCAACTGGTGTCAGTACTCCTGTGCGGCCTACTTGTACATCAATATGTTCTATGACGGTGGTTACTTCGACGGCTGGGAATTTATACGCAATACCAAACCGAGGAGATTTTGCAGTATATCCTAATTGATTACATTGCTCTTTGTTATTGATTTTAATTACTAATCCGTCGATACCGTATTCTTGGTCTTCGCGTTTATTACACCAATCTGTATAAATAGTTTCTATTTGATCTAAATTAGTACAGTGATAATAATGTTCATTCACAGTAAAACCTTGGTTTTTTAAAAATACCAATTCCTGCTCATGAGTAGTAAAATCGTTCCCATCAATAATTTCAATATCATAAATAAAGGCTTGGAGATTACGCTCTGCTACGATACTGGTATCTAATTGTCGCAATGTTCCCGCAGCGAGATTGCGTGGATTTGCATATACAGGTAACCCTGCAGATACTCTCTCTGTATTTATTTTTTCAAGTTCTGATTTTTCTATCCAAACCTCACCCATGACAACCAGGTTTCTGGTATCTGGTATTGTTTTAGGAATTGATTGTATTTGTAAAATATTTTCGGTTACATTTTCTCCGATACTGCCGTCTCCACGAGTTGCTCCGGTAATTAGTTTTCCATTCTGATACGTCAGTACGATTTTTAATCCGTCGATTTTTAATTCTGCAATATAATCTGTAGATGTTGTAGTATTCCAATCCTTGATCAGGATTTTTGTATTACGGTCTTGCCATTTTATTAATTCATCCAAGTTAAACACATTATCATACGACCATTGTGGTACGATGTGTGCTATTTTTTCAAAACCGTCGAGAATTTTTCCACCAATACGATTGGTCGGAGTATCTGCAGTTACCAGTTCTGGATATCGTTGTTCTAAACTTGTCAATTCACGAACCAGTGCATCATAAGCCTCATCTGAAATTTCTGGAGTATCGTGCGTATGGTATTGCAGACTATGATGGCTAATTACTTGTTGTAATTGTTTATACTGATCTCGTATCTTTTGTTCCATATGCACGAGTATAGCATAAAATGTGCTAATTTTAAACAACCACAGT
>CAZYHU010000011.1:0-13317 GCA_964647175.1 uncultured Candidatus Saccharibacteria bacterium | reverse complement strand
CAAAAGAAATGCTGGGAGCAACATTGTTATCAATCCATAACTTGTATTTTATTAATCATCTCGTTGCTGATATTCGACAATCACTGATTGATGATACTTTTTTCAAGTTTAAAGAGAGTTTTCTAAAAGGGTATTACAAATAATAATATACTTGCTATTACAGCGTATTTAATATACAGTAAAAAAAAGTTATTTTTCTCAGAATATTACGATGAAGGACGTGGTAAGCTGCGATAAGCTACGGGGATTGGCACTCACGATTTGATCCGTAGATTTCCGAATGGGGCAACCTACTATAATGAGAATTTATAGTGCTCGAAAGAGAGTAGGCCGGGAGAACTGAAACATTCTAAGTACCCCGAAAAAAATAAAAAATAATTCCGCAAGTAGTGGCGAGCGAACACGGAAAAGCCCAAACCAGACATGCGTGCATATCTGGGGTTGTAGGACTGCAGTGTGCAGTATCCTGAGTAGGACAAGATGGAGACGTCTTGTCTGAATCTGCGAGCACCATCTCGCAAGGCTCATAAAATATTTTTTATATATTCTGAGAAAACCCCGTCAATCAATAGATTGGCGGGGCTTTTTTTATTCTCGTTCTCGGATTGGAGCATTTTTAATAATGTCCATAATCTCATGTTCATCATCAGTAATTGTATAGAGACTTGGGTCCATTTCGCTAATCATGTCACCATTGACCAGGTCTTGAGTGATAAAGGTATCTAATTGTTTCCAAAACTCACGACCAATCAATATCACAGGAACTCGGGAAATCTTGCCTGTTTGAATCAGTGTTAATGTCTCCATGAGTTCGTCCAATGTTCCATAACCTCCTGGGAAAAACAAATATACCGATGATCCATAACGCATAGCTGTTTTACGAGTATAGAAAAAGTAAAAGGGAATCATTTCATTTACATACTGATTCGTAAACTGTTCGTGCGGTAATTGTATCGTCATACCAAGCGAGTGACCATCAGCCTGATATGCTCCACGATTACCAGCCTCCATGATTCCTGGACCTCCTCCTGTGACGACTGCATAATCTAATTCTGAAACACTGCGACGAGCAATGGTTTGAGCCAGTTTATAATAATGATCTGTTTCTGGTGTACGAGCAGAACCGAATATGGTGAGAGCTTTTTCGTATTTTTCTACGAAATCAAGTCCCTGACGGAGTTCTTCGCTGGCGACACAGATTTCCGTTTGATTATTATCATCTCCATAGAGTTTAATACACCCAGTACGAATATCATCAGTGGTTAATTGTTTTGGTCTAAATGTTTGTTGCATATGTATATGATTATACACTAAATATCTAAAAGTTTTGTATATATTGAGTTTTTATTCAATATATAAAGGATTAGTCAAGTGTTTTGTATGTGGTATTAGTTCGTTAGTATGATATAATAGGGTATAGTAATTTTTATTAAAACATCCTATTTCATATGGCAAAAGACACTGAAAAAACAAAAAAATCACAATCATATGACGCAAGTCAAATCCAGGTTTTAGAGGGACTTGATCCTGTTCGTAAACGTCCTGGAATGTATATCGGCTCGACTGGTCCTGATGGATTACATCACTTGATCTGGGAGATTTTTGATAACAGTCGTGATGAAGCCATGGGTGGTCATGCAGATCATATCGAGGTTTCTATTCTCCCTGGTAATCGTATCCGTGTCGTAGATAACGGTCGTGGTATTCCCGTGGACATTCATCCAAAAACCAAGGTTTCGGCACTCGAAACAATTCTGACCGTACTGCATGCAGGAGGAAAATTCGGAGGTGACAGTGGGTATAAAGTCTCTGGAGGGTTGCACGGTGTAGGATCATCTGTAGTAAATGCATTGTCTGTATATATGCGTGCAGAAGTTCACCGTGATGGAGTAGTTCACATGCAAGAATATTCTCAAGGTCGTCCACAAGGCAAGGTAAAACCAATCGGTAAAACAAAATACACAGGAACCGTGATAACGTTTGAACCAGATATCGAAATATTCAAAGAAATCAAGTTTAACTGGAATCGTATTGTTGACCGGTTACGAGAACAAGCCTATTTGTGTAAAAAACTGCGTGTAACGATTATCGATGCACGAGATTATACAGGCAAGATTGAATTAGAGGGCAAGACCTATATGAAAGACTTGGGATATGAAAATCCTTCGACTAGTTTTTATTTCGAAGGAGGACTCGTCTCAATGGTTGCAGGACTTAATCAACACCATAAAAAAATCCAAAACAAAGTATTTTATATAGACAAAGATATAGGAGATATCAATGTAGAAATTGCATTACAATATATTGATGATAATAATTCACGTATATTACCGTTTGCAAACCATATTTCAACACCAGAGGGAGGTATGCATCTGACAGGGTTCAAAACAGCATTAACTCGTTTAATAAATAACTATAACAAAGAGAAAAAAGTATTAAAAGATGGAGAAACTTTTGATGGTGCAGATGTATTGGAGGGACTGACTGCAGTTGTAACGGTTAAAATGCCAGAGATTCAGTTTGAAGGGCAGACGAAATCTAAACTTGGTTCTCCTGAGGCTCGTGGAGCGGTAGAAACCGTATTTGGTGAAACGTTCGGATTATTCCTCGAAGAAAATCCAGACGAAGCTAAAGCCATCCTACAAAAAGCCGTACTTGCATTACGTGCTCGTAAAGCTGCCAAAGCCGCCAAGGATTCAATCCTCCGTAAAGGAGCATTAGAAGGGTTCACACTCCCAGGGAAACTATCAGACTGTCAGAGTGGTACCAAACCAGAAGACGCAGAAATATTTATCGTAGAGGGAGATTCTGCGGGTGGAACAGCAAAACAAGGACGAGATAAAAAAACTCAAGCCATACTACCACTCAAAGGTAAACCGCTCAATGTTGAACGAGCAAGACTTGATAAAATGCTCGTAAACGAAGAAATCAAGTCTATCGTTATTGCACTCGGTACATCGATTGGAGAGACGTTTGATATTGGTAAAATCCGCTATCAAAAAATCGTCATCGCAACAGATGCCGACGTTGATGGGGCGCACATTCGAACATTGCTGCTGACATTATTTTATCGATATTTACCAGAGGTTATCACCAGTGGATTTCTCTATATTGCGCAACCACCATTATATAAAATCAAAAAAGGTAAAGAATTAGCTTACGCGTTTTCAGATACGGAAAAAGATTCTGCCATTAAAAAAATGGGTGGCGAAATAGCCAGCATGGATGAATTTGATACGAGTGATACTGATGATAACGAAGAAGAAGAAAAAAACACAAAAACAAAACGAGTACAAAAAATATCAGTACAACGATATAAAGGATTGGGAGAAATGAATGCAGAGGAATTATGGGAGACAACCATGGATCCATTACGCCGTGTAATGAAACAGGTAACGATTACCGATGCGCTGGACGCTGATAAAACATTTGAAACCCTCATGGGGGATGATGTTCCATCACGTAAAGCTTTCATACAGACGAATGCAAAAATGGCAGAATTAGATATTTAAAACAACAATAAAAAGCGCGGGCATAGCCCGCGCTTTTTATTGTTGTTTATTTTAATTCTTTCATAGTATCAATCATCATAGAACGCACTCCTTCACGGTCAGTGATCTTACCACTTGCCATAACGAGTTTATCAACTACCAATAATCGCCGTACATCATCAAACGTTTTAGGGAATACTACGGCTTCCATAGTTCCTGTGAGGTCTGCTATTTTTACAAACGCCATTTTATCATTGTGTTTTTTTGTAAATATTTCACGAACTTCTAGAACGATACCTGCAATAGCAGTAGTTCCTGGGAGTCTTTCTGATGTTAATAAATCCTTGATGCTCTGTTTTGCTGTAGAGAGTAATTCAGAAAATTCATCGAGCGGATGACCTGATACATATAATCCGAGAAGTTCTTTTTCCCATACTAATTTTTGTTTTTGACTTGCAGGCGGGATAGTCATATCCATCGTCAATGTTCCTGTCGGTAATACATCACCAAATCCTGCAAATAATGAAGTCTGTGATGATTCACTTTCTCGGCGTAGTTCACTATTAAATTTCAACATCTCGTCAATATTACCGATCATTACTCCGCGTTCTCCTAATGTATCAAATGCTCCTGTCATAATGAGTGCCTCGAGAGATTTTTTGTTGAGATTTTTATGTAATACACGCTGCAAGAAATCTGTGATACTGGTATAATGTCCATTTTGTTTTCGTTCATGGATAATAGCTTTGCCAATTTCAGTACCAAAGTTTTTAATACTGTTTAATCCGAAACGGATTTTATTAGTAATCGTACCGTTTTCTACCACTACGGTAAAATCTGAAAACGATTCATTAATATCAGGAGGTAATATTACAAATCCCATGCGTTTTGCTTCGGCTATGTAATCACTCACGGTTTCGATATCTCCGGATTCGGCTGTCATACAGGCAGACATATATTCTGCAGAATAGTTAGCCTTGAGATAGGCTGTTTTATAGGCCAATTGTCCGTAACTAGCAGCGTGAGCTTTGTTAAACCCATAGGCTGCGAATGGTTCGATTTTTTCCCAGAGACTATCAATAGCTGGTTTAGTTAATCCTCCTTTTTCAGTACAACCTTTATAGAATTTGGCTTTTTGTTCTTCCATTTCTGCAGGGATTTTTTTACCCATGGCTTTACGGAATTTATCAGCATCGAGCCAATCATATCCTGCGAGAATAATCGCTGTCATGAGTACATCGTCTTGGTATACGAGTAGTCCATATGATGCTTTCAAGTATTCAGAGAGTCTCGGATCAGGATAGGTGATGAGACTTGGATTTTCCTTGCGGGCAATATATTCAGGAATTACATCCATAGGTCCTGGACGATATAACGCTACCATCGCCATAATGTCTTCAATTTTACTTGGCTTCAAATCCTTGATATGTTTTGTCATTCCATCACTTGCCATTTGGAATACTCCCATCGTTTCACCTCGTGCTAACATTTCAAATGTTTTTGTATCTCCGAGTGGTAGATTATCCATATCAACATCAATATCACGGATTTTTTTTACTCGATCTACCGTTTCAGCGATGAAATTTAGATTGCGTAGTCCCAGTAAGTCAAATTTTGGCAAGTTTACTACACCATCTCGTCCTCCTGAATACATATCGTATTGGGTGATTACTTTATTATCTCCCTTGGTATCGTATTGCAATGGGGTAAAGTCATCAGCATGTCCTGTAGGGGCAATTACTACACCGGCTGCGTGTACGGAGATGTGACGAACGTTACCTTCTATTTTTTTTGCCATATCGATGATTTCGGCTACATTTCGATCGGTATCATATTCTGCTTTTAATTCTGGAACAATTTCCAGTGCATGATCAATCGTCATAGGGAAACCTTGGGATCCCATGGGAATCATTTTTGAAATCTTGTCTCCCATACTGTACGGATATTGCAATGCTCTGGCTACGTCTTTTACTGCTCCACGGGCTGCCATGGTTCCGAATGTTCCAATCTGTGCGACCGCATGTTCGCCATAGGTACGTTTTAGATAATTGATCAAGTCATCACGACGGTCGTCGGCAATATCTAGATCAATATCAGGAATTCCTGGACGTAGTGGATTGAGGAATCGTTCAAAAGGGATTTTATAATGCACCGGATCGATACTGGTAATTCCTGTGAGGTATGATACGAGTGACCCTGCGGCAGAACCTCGGGTATTGGTATAGATTTTTAATTCATAGGCCGCACGAACCATGTCAGATACTACGAGAAAATATGATGAAAAACCTTTTTGTTTAATAATGTCGAGCTCAAATTCCATACGTTCTAGATAGATTTCATTCTGCGGTAGATTACGTAATACAAACCCTGCGAGAGCTTTTTCTCGCAGTACATCATCATAATTTGCACCCTCGGGTACAGGATATGCAGGAAATCTCCACGGAGAAAATTCGATTTGTAAATCGACAAGATCAGCAACGAGTGCAGTGTTGCTGATAGCTTCGGGAATAACTGCGAATTGTTCACATGCAGTTTTTTGGTCAATTAATGACCAATTACCGTCCATTTTAAAACTATCTCCACCGGTATTTATTTTCAATAATGTATCATGAGCAGGAGCATCATCAGTACACAGATAATGTGAATCCCATGTTCCAACCACAGGAATAGATAATTCAGTTCCTATTTTCTGTATTTCAGGAATGAGATTGACATACCACTCGTGATAGAAATCTGTTTCTGTATGACACATTACTTCGAGGAATACACTGTCGTGACCAAAACACTCGATGTAGAATTTAATCAAGTCTCGAGCCTCGGCTAATTGATTATTTTTGAGGTAATGAATAAACTCACTCCCTGGACAACCAGATAGGCAGATAATACCCTCGCCATATTCTCGTAATAAATCTTTATCCATTCTCGGTTTATAATAGAAACCTTCGAGATTAGATTTAGAAACCATTTTCATGAGATGTTTGTATCCAGTATTATTTTTCGCAAGTAATGTTAGATGATACCGTTTGTTATCAATGTTTGGATCACGGTCAAAACGTGTACGGTTCGCGATATATGCCTCTACACCGACGATTGGCTTGATACCTTCGTCCATACAGGTTTTATAGAATTCTATCGCTCCATACATCGATCCATGGTCAGTTAGGGCCAATGCAGACATATTGAATTCCTTGGCTTTTTTCACCAGTTTTTTAATCTGCGACAAACCATCCAGTAGGGAATACTCGGAATGTACATGCAAGTGTATGAATTTGTCGTGATGGGTACACATAAGTATCACGATTATAGCATAGTCTGATTATTTCCGAGACTTGATAGAATACTTAAAAATGGCTTGATTTTCTGATAAAAATCTATACTATATGAAATATGAAAAGTCAAGATTTTAAAAAACTAGGTTTCCCAGATACTCCAGGAGTATATATCTGGAAACACCGTAGTACGATACTCTATATCGGACGAGCGACCAATCTCCGTGATCGGGTAGGGAGTTATTTTGCTCGTGACTTGATTATTAGCCGCGGTCCGCATATTTTAGATATGGTGACGATGTCAGACCATATTGAATACATGGCGACAGGTTCGGTACTTGAGGCAATTATCCTGGAAGCGAACTTGATTAAAAAACATCATCCGAAATACAATACCAAAGAAAAAGACAATAAATCATTTGTCGAGGTTATTATCACAGACGAAGACTGGCCACGGGTACTGATGGTACGGTCTCGAGACTTGCAAATATTGGAATTAACAGGACGCATTAGTCGTGTGAAATTTAGTGGAAAAATAAAATACCGTTTTGGACCGTTCCCGAGTGGTACAATACTGCGAGAGTCACTCAAAATTATTCGCAAGATTTTTCCTTTCCGTGATGACCGTTCTACTAATCCTGATACCGAACAATTCTACATACAATTAGGATTAACACCCGATGTTGGTAATAGTATAAATAGAAAACAGTATCTCGCAACGATTGGATATATTCGCAATATGCTCTCAGGTAAAACAGTAACACTCATTAAACAACTCACACGCATGATGCATACATGTGCAAAGCATTTAGACTTTGAACAGGCTGCAATAATTAAAAAGCAATTATTTGCTCTCGAACATATTAATGATATTTCACTCATTAAACATGATGATACTGATACAGGGATACATAGATATAGAATAGAAAGTTATGATGTAGCGCATATATCAGGGTCTAGTACGGTCGGGGTGATGACAGTCGTATCGAATGGATTAGTAGATAAAACAGAATATAAAAAATTTACTATTCGAGGACTTAAAAAGGGTAGTGTGGATGATTATGCAAGCCTTTCAGAATTACTATCTCGCAGATTTAATCATCCAGAATGGACGATGCCAGATCTCATTGTTGTAGATGGTGGTATCGGACATTACAATACAGCAGTTTCAGTATTAAAAAAACTTAGTGTTACTACTCCTATCGTTTCAGTGATCAAGGATAATAGACACAAGCCAAAAGCTTTTCATGGTCGTGGGGATTTGATCAAACAATATAAAAAACAGATACTCCTCGCCAACAGTGAATCACATAGATTTGCAATAGGATTCCATAAACAGAAACGAGCACAGGAATTTTTAGGTACTCGCAGTAAATCTAAAACTAAAACACCATAGATTACATAGAGAGGACACTTGCAGAATTGTTAGTTTTATTTATAATACATATGGATTGTTCCTTGCAATTTTTGGCGTATTATAGTATATAATACGAGTCGTACCTCTGGTTAATTCACGAGGTATGATTGTTGCCCAGCATCACTTTTGCCTTTGATTACGGTTGAGGTCAAAAGCGATGCTGGGGCCCTGGGCTCTTAGCTCATCTGGTAGAGCGCCTCATTTGCACTGAGGAGGTAAGGAGTTCGAGTCTCCTAGAGTCCACTCGAAAATACCCAATCAAAAAACCACCCTATGGGTGGTTTTTTGATTGGGTATTCCACAGTTCTAAAATCAATAGAGGATATGTCTGATAAAACAAATATATAACCGACATTATAAATAACGTAGTTGTTTATAATAAAGTAAAAAAGCCCGACATTTATGAAGGGCTTTTTCCTTACCACAATTTCTCTGGTGTGAAACTATCAGGTTTATTATCTAATAACTCCTTGATTTGATCGAGGTTTAATAATCCTGCTTGGGCTCCGACATATTGCACCACCGACATACTGTTTATCATACCCATAGATAATGCAGTGGTGATATCATATCCCAAGTGTAATGCACACACACAGGTTGATGATGTTGCGTCTCCTGCACCGGTGCGTTCTACAGGTGGTTTTGGATCTGGATACATAGGAATAAAATATCCGTGTTCTGTATCTGATATGGTAGCACCGTTTGGTCCATCGGTTATTACGACAATAACAGGTCCGAGTGCATGTAATCTGGTGTGGAGTTCTGGATACTCTGCATCAGGGAGATCGAGGATTTTTCGAGCTTCAGATTTGTTACAGAAAAATGCATGGGTTCGTTTATAGATACGAGATAACTTTTCAATACCCATTTTCATTTGAAATGTTCCAGGCTGGAAAGCTAGTTTGATATCAGGATTGTTTTCTAAATAATCTGCGATTTGTTCGTGATAGATTTCTGTATTACTTCCAAGAGAACTCAGATATATCCATGCAGGATTTTGCGAGATAGTAGGGAATTGGTATGGATAATTTTCGTGTTTTACTAATATAGTACGCTCTGCTCCATATCGCAGTACATAATGATAGTTAGTTTTTATCCCTGTGTGTACTGTGATTAAATCAGTAGTGATATGTTCAGATTGCAAGTGTTCCAAGGTTTCAGTACCTGCAGTATCATTACCAATATCAGAAATCAGTGCTGTCGATAGTCCAAGTCTCGCTCCGGCAACAGCTGCGTTTGCACTGTTACCGACAGCAGGGAGAATGACTACGTCACGATAGGGGATTTTATCACCAAATCCCATAGTAATCGTACAATGTTCATTATTAATATCACAACTCACCGTTGCGTCCTGTAGTTCAATAAACGCATCAGTAACCGTATCGCCAATACATAAAAAATCAATAGGTGTATTCATATGGATACAGTGTATCAAATATAGCCTAAAGCAGAGTATTGACAAATATTCTATATATGATATATTTCTATAAACCTAAAACAAAATTGTCAAATGAAGCAAAAAACAACCATTTTCGTACTATTAGCAAGCTTATTAATGTCTTGTGCAGTAAAAATCCCCTATACCATAGGGATAGATAATAATATTAATTCTTCTTCAGAAAATAAAGAAGACAAATCATCAGGGGTACAGTTCTATGTATCCAGAAGTTTCAAACTTGTATCTGATTCAGCTGGTACAGAATACCAAGTAGAAAAAGGGGTCATTAAAAAAACAGAAGGTAATACAAAAGATATGTTATTTGTAGATAAAAACACGCTGTGTATTATGACTAGCGACAAGGTTATAACCTTTAAAGATTTTGAATTCAGTGCCATATTTACTGAAGACAAAGTCGGGTATTTCGTACTTGATGTAAAAAATAATGGCAAAGTTTTTTTAAACGACCGTTGGTACACCGTTTCTTTTATTGGAAACTATAATCCAGATGCTCCTGATGGAAAAAGGGTATATCTACTTTGCAGGAAAGAAGATTTGGAATATTCCAAATCAAGTAGTAAAAAAATCAAAGGAGTAAAGGTGGGTAAGTAATCTTAAAAAAGAATACAAAAAAGGCGATTTTTAAATTTCATTTAAAAATCGCCTTTTTTCATACATCTGCTATACTATAATTCATATGACATCAAATAATCACGATCAATTGCGTTCAATCGTAATGAATTTATTAGAAACACCAAAAGGTATTTTTGCAATCGATGAAAGTCCTAAATCTTGTAATGAGCGATTTGCGAAACTGGACATCCCAGAAACCGAGGAAAAACGCAGAGCATATCGTGAACTACTCGTAACTGTTCCTGATATTGAACAATATGTTTCAGGATATATTATGCATGATGAAACAATCAGACAATCTACTACAGACGGTTGGCGTTTTGTTGATAGATTACATGACAAGGGAATACATATCGGTATCAAGGTAGACACAGGATTGGAATCTTTTAATAATTCAAGTATAGAGCAAGTAACGAATGGATTAGATGGATTAGTACAGCGTCTCACAGAATATCGTGATGTATTTGGTGCGAGTTTTACCAAGTGGCGTGCAGTAATTCATATCGGAGAAAATATTCCGAGCTTTGAATGTTTACAAGAAAATGCAAACAGATTGGCACAGTATGCAAAAATCGTACAGGAACACGATATGGTCCCAATTATCGAACCAGAAGTCCTCATGACAGGGAATCATACGATACAGCAATGTTATGACATTACAGCGCGAAACTTGGACATAGTGATGACTGCAATGAAAAATAATGATGTATATATGGGTGGGGTAATTCTAAAAACCAGTATGGTTATTGATGGATCAGAATGTATTGTACAATCAGATGTCAATACTGTTGCTCATATGACGGTAAAATGTTTACAGGAACATATTCCTGCTGATATTGGAGGTATTGTATTTTTATCTGGCGGACAGGATAATAATGAATCAGCACAACATTTGAATCGTATCCATCAATTATATCCTACACTCCCATGGCCAGTGACATTTTCATATGGTCGAGCTATTCAATCATATGCACTGGAGCATTTTGCACAGTATCCAGATGATATAACAGGGGGACAGGATCTGGTAATGGTATGGGCTCATGCTGACAGTTTGGCAAGTATTGGAAAATTACCAGAATAAAAATGAAAAAAGCAGGCTGTTCCACAGCCGGCTTTTTTCATGGGCTTTTTTGATGTTCTCTTGCAAAAAAATGACTTTTAGTGTACAGTATCCCTATATGGTAAATCACATGCGTCACACCAGAAGTCATACTGCTAACCGTCGTAGTCATCATGCACTTAAATCTCCTAAATTTAGTGTGGATCCAACTACAGGAACAGCTCATCTACGACACCGTGTTTGTCTCACTACAGGAATGTATCGTGGACGCAAGGTTCTCGATGTTACTGCAAAAACAGTATAATCTGACTTTTATTTATTAACACTGGCTAATTTCTTTATCAATTTCATCATTTTTACATTATATGTCACATCGTCATCTCTCACGATCAATAGTTCTCCAAGCACTGTTTGCAATGGATGTTCGGCATTTTAATGATGATAATTGTGAATCTGTCCTGAATGAAACAATTCAGGATTTTGGTGTAGGTGTAGATAATCAGGAATTCGTAACCGGATTATGTATGGGTGTTATGCATAAAAAAACCTTGATTGATGAAATCATTACCAAGGCTGCTCCTGCATGGCCTATCGAAAATATATCAGTCGTAGATCGTAATATTCTCCGTATTGGATTATATGAATTATTATTCGGAGATAGAGACCAAGTCCCACCCAAGGTAGCTATTAACGAATCGATTGAATTGGCTAAAATATTCTCAGGTGGATCGAGCAGTAAATTTATCAATGGAGTACTCGGTACTGTATATCGTGAAATCGGAGAACCAGGCAAAGACCAAGTCTCAAAACGTAAATCAGTCAACGATCGAGAATACAGTGAAATGCCAATAGAACAAAAAGGAGCCGCAGTCGTCTATGCGTATGATGATGAGCAAAATATTCACATTGCATTAGTACACGATGTGTTCGGATATTGGACACTTGCAAAAGGCAGTATCGAAGAGGGAGAAAGTTCAGAAGAGGGAACCGTTCGAGAAGTAAAAGAAGAAATCAATTTAGATATTACGATTGAATCAAAACTCGGAGAAAATGAATATATCGCTAATCATCCAGAAAACGGTAAAATTCGTAAACAAGTAACCTACTATCTCGCAAAATCAGATTTTGTTCCTGTGGTACTGGAGAAAGAAAATGGGGGATTAGATCAGGCTAAATGGTTTCCAATTACTGATATTGCAGATCTCACGATGTATGATGATGTAACTCATATTATCCTGCTCGCTATCGAAAAAATTACTAAAAAATAAAAACAATTTGTATGAAAGAATTTAAACTACTTACTGAAAAATTAGGAATCACTTTTAATAATCCAGATTTACTCACCCAAGCCTTTCTCCATAGATCATATCTGAATGAACACGCAGGATTGGGTATGGAGCATAATGAACGATTAGAATTCCTCGGAGATGCAGTACTGGAATTATCAGTTACTGATTATCTGTATAAAAAATTCCCACAAAAACCAGAAGGCGAACTCACTGCATATCGTGCAGCATTGGTAAATACACAAACCATTTCTGATACAGCTCGTGGATTGGGGTTTGAGGATTACTTGTTATTATCTCGCGGAGAAGCAAAAGACACTGGTAAAGCTCGTGGATATATTCTCGCCAACAGTTTTGAAGCCTTTATTGGAGCAGTATATTTAGACCAAGGTTTTGAATCTGCAAATCAGTTCATATTAAATCATCTCATTCCTCAGCTCACCAGTATTATTGACGGTGGACTCTGGCGTGATGCAAAGAGCTATGTCCAAGAAAAAGCCCAAGAGTTAGAATCAGCAACGCCATTATATAAAGTTCTCCATGAGATTGGTCCTGATCACGATAAACTATTTACTATCGGTATTTATTTTAAAGATAAAAAAATCGCAGAAGGAAAAGGAAAATCAAAACAAGAAGCCGAAACAGACGCAGCAAAAAACGCATTAGCCAAAAAAGGCTGGCATTAAACTAAAAACACTTGGAATAATCCAAGTGTTTTTAGTT
>CAZYHU010000010.1:12079-13673 GCA_964647175.1 uncultured Candidatus Saccharibacteria bacterium | reverse complement strand
CAGTTGCAGTACCAATGAAACAAGAAGAAATCGATTGGATTTTTAATCGTATGCATAAACAAACAACAACGACAGAGACACAATTCTCTAACGGAGACTTGATTATCGTTACCGATGGACCATTCAAAGACTTTGAAGGGAAAATTCATGAAATTGATCTAGCTCGCAGTAAAGTAAAAGTATATGTGAATATGTTTGGACGAGAAACTCCAGTAGAGTTAGACTTTTTACAAGTTAAAAAGGCATAAGCCAAAAAACTGCACTATGCAAAAAAATAAACAACCAAAACAAAAGAAACCAAAGGTATTACTGGCTTTTTCTGTGAATATGGTGATGATGATAGCCCTATTTATAGGGATTATTGTCGTAGGTGGAGCATTAACGAATACTGATAAAAAAACAACAGCATCAGCATTTTCAATCGGTAGTCTCGCTACAGAAATACAAACAGGCAATGTCACCGATATTATCATCAAAGGTGACAAGGTGACTGCGAATCTTAAAAATGGAGAAACAAAAACAACCATTAAAGAATCTCAGGTTGCTCTTACTGAAACATTAGTTAATTATGGTATTACAGCAGAACAGTTACGAACTATTACCATCGATGTGAAAAACGAATCTGGGTTCTGGTTTATTGTGTTTAATTTATTACCGATATTGTTTCCTGTACTGATTATTGCATTTTTCTTCTACATGATATCACGACAGATGAATAATGCAGGAGGTATGAAAGCATTATCATTCGGACAATCTAAAGCAAAATTACACAATGAAACAAATAAACAAGTTACTTTTTCTGATGTTGCAGGTAATATAGAAGCAAAACATGAATTGAACGATATTGTTGATTTTCTTAAAAATCCTAAAAAATATTTTGATGTTGGAGCTCGTATTCCCAAAGGAGTACTTTTGACTGGTCATCCAGGAACAGGTAAAACATTATTGGCACGAGCAGTCGCAGGAGAAGCAGGAGTACCATTTTTCCATCTATCAGGATCAGAATTCGTAGAAATGTTTGTCGGTGTTGGAGCCAGTCGTGTGCGAGATTTATTCGAACAAGCTAAAAAAGCCTCGCCTGCAATTATATTTATTGATGAAATTGATGCTGTGGGACGTGCTCGTGGTGTTGGTCATGGTGGTGGAAACGATGAGCGAGAGCAAACACTCAATCAGATACTGGTAGAAATGGATGGTTTTGAACCTACAGAAAAACTGGTTATCATTGCAGCGACGAATCGTGCTGATGTATTAGATCCCGCACTCACTCGTCCTGGACGATTTGATCGAACGGTATTTTTAGATCTCCCAGATCGCAAAGACCGTCGAGCAATACTTGAAATCCATGCTCATGAAAAACCAATAGACGATGGTGTTGATTTAGAAACGATCGCTGTACGAACCCCTGGATTTTCTGGAGCTGATTTACAATCATTACTCAATGAGGCAGCAATTACGACTGCAAAAAATAATCAAAAAACAATATCGCAAACGGTATTATTAAATGCAATTGAAAAAGTAATGATTGGTACAGAGCGAGCATCTCATATTAATACGGCAGAAGAGCGTAAAATTGTTGCGTATCATGAGGCTG
>CAZYHU010000010.1:0-12069 GCA_964647175.1 uncultured Candidatus Saccharibacteria bacterium | reverse complement strand
GGCATGCAATTCTCGCATCGGTATTAGAACACAGTGATCCAGTACATAAAATATCAATCATAGCTCGAGGTAATGCAGGTGGATATACATTGAAATTGCCATTGATTGAGAAAAAACTCAATACCCGTGCATATTTTTTGGACGAATTGGTAATGTCTCTCGGTGGATATGTTGCAGAAAAAATAGCCTTTGGAGATGTGACTACAGGTCCGTCAAACGATTTACAAGTAGCTACCCAACTGGCTCGTACCATGGTTACAAAATGGGGAATGTCTGAATTATTGGGTCCTGTTGCTTATGCTGGTAATGGTAGATCAATGTTTGGTGATGGTGGAGTAAACTCACGTGATATATCCAGTGAGACTGAAAAAACAATCGACGAGGAAGTCCGCAGTCTCATGAAATCTGCAGAGGCACGAGCTCATGAATTGTTAATGACTCATAAAACAGTATTAGATGCGGTTACTAGTGCATTACTCGATCATGAAACACTGGAACAGGCAGAATATGATGCATTATTAAAAACACACGGTATTACTGTAAAAACGAAAGAACTATAAATAACTTGTACATAAAAAAACTAATACCCTGTATTAGTTTTTTTGATGAATACTAATGGTAATCCTCCGACAATCGATATAATTCCAAGTAGTGTAAAGAATGTTTCATAAGACATACCAGTCATAAATAATAGACTAGCCAATAATGGAGCAATAATATATGCAACAGGGTACATAGATCTAAATAGTCCGATGAGATGAGTATGATCACTGTCGATAGATTTGAAAAAATAACTGTCTGAACTGATTTCTATAATACTGGCACCGATACGAGTAATAAAGAAAACAAGTACTAATATAGGGAATACTGCATTACTTGAAATATAGCCAAAGACAATAGTACTGATACTCATAATAATATGACCGATTACCAGTACCCGTTTTTCTGATATCCATGCATCGATAGCGTACCCAACAGGGACTTGTAAGAGAACAAAAGCCAATAATGAAACAGAAAACATTAATCCCAATTTGCCCCACGGTATACCGAGAATAGTATGGAGATAATGGGGAACATAAATCACCATCCACGCATAAAAGAATTGCAAGGTAAAGTTTGAAATAAAAATACCACGTAACTGTTTAGAATGGGCAACGGTTCGTAATGCTGATTTTTTTATACTAGTATCAGCATCAGGTATGACATTAGGAATACGAAATCCAGCAATTAATAATATGAGGATGAGTATTCCAGAAATCGCAAATAATACAGGAAATCCAAACCGTCCCAATATAAATCCTGTAAACAATGGAGCAATCACATATGCTAGATTCACCAATGCCAGATAGTAGCCACGAATTTTTCCTGTATTAGTGAGTTTAGAAAAATGTCCGATGATAATATCCAATGTTAGATATAATAATGTTCCTAAAACCAGATATATACCCAATGCTCCCAACAATACATAATCATTACGAACAAATGCTAACACTAACAGAGAAACTAATGTTATGAGTGAATAGATAGATAATACAGTACGTGATCCCAGTTTTGCAATAAATCGTGGTGTTAAGTAGATACATAACAATGTTATTAATGATCCTGCAGCATAAAACAATCCAATATATTGACTGTCTATTAACTGTTCTAAAAAACTACTGTTACTGTATATCGTCAATGCTACCTGCAGTGAAAATATAAAACCTAGTATTGTAATTGTACGCAATACTTTTCTGTGAGAATAATTCATATGGATTATAGTATAACAAAAAAACTACCGTAACGATAGTTTTTTGTTTTAGAATACCAATACTACAGCAATAACGATTGGTCGTTTTGCAGTTTTCTGTACGATAAACTTTTTAATTTTTTCAATAGTGTCGTCTTTGATGGCTTCGATATTTAATCCATGTTGAGCGAAACTGTCTTCACTGGTTTTTTTAGCGAGTACACGAACCTTGTGAAGTAATTCTTGGTTATCACGGAGATAGATAAATCCGCGTGAAATAATATCAGGAGATTTATATAGTTTTCCAGTTCGTTGGTTAATTGCTACTACGACTTGGATGAAACCTTCTTCTGATAATACTTTACGGTCTCGCATTACTGGCTCAGAGACTTCTCCTACGATTAATCCATCTACAACAACAGGTTTAGAAACAGCCTTTTGTGGTAGAATCATGATTTTGTTTCCATTTTCTCTGATTTCGATAATAGAACCATTTTCTGGAACTACGATGTTTTCAGGACTAGCTCCGAGACTGATTGCTAAATCTCGGTGCATTTTTAATCTAAAATGAGAACCGTGCACAGGCATAAAGAATTTGTAATCAATCTGAGTATGGAGCCATGCTAATTCATCTCGTTTTCCGTGTCCAGAACTGTGTACCTGCGTATCTGCATAGGTGATGACAGTTGGATCTTTCTTGTAGAGACGGTCTTTTAATCCATCGATAGCGCGATCATTTCCAGGAATAACTGATGAAGAAAAAATAATCGTATCTGTTTTATTTAACTTGATGAATTTATGAGTATCACGAGAAACTCGATCGAGTAATGAATATTGTTCACCTTGACCTCCGGTTGCGAGGATGAGGATTTTATTCATCGGATATTTATGCATTTCTTCTACGTCGATTACGTGTGAGAGATCAGTTAGTCCTAAATGTTTTACAATACCGATATTGGTTTTCATTGATCGACCCTCTACGACGACATAGCGTCCGTAATGTTTTGCACTTTTAATAAAGTGAATAATACGTTCTACTTGAGATGCGAATGTTGCGATCAATAATCGTCCTGTTGTAGTACGGATAAAATCATCAACCGTTTTCACTACGATACTTTCAGCCAGTGACCATCCTGGGAATGGAATACCGGTTGAGTCCATCGTCATGAGTAATACTTTACGATCTTTGAATAATTTATATTGAGCGATTTCATCATCAGTTGGAACCCCTGCAATATTTTCTACACGAACATCTCCAGTGGAAACAATATCACCGTGAGGAGTTTCAATAATAACTCCTGTTGAATCAGGAATACTGTGTGTTAATCCGAAAAATCGAACCTTGAAATCATCTGATAGACGAATTGATCCATCATCACGAGCAACGATACGAATATCGAGCTCAGGTAAATCAGGGTATTCTTCTTGACGTTTTTTAATGAGCATTGATCCGAATTCACGAGTATAGATTGGTGGATTACCGAGATCTGTAATAACAAAAGGAATAGATCCAATATGGTCCAAGTGTCCATGAGTAATAACCATGGCTTTAATCATGTGTTTTCTCTCGCGGAGATAGGTAACGTTTGGAATAATATAATTTACTCCTGGGATTTCTTCATTACTGAATATTACCCCTGCATCGATAACAATGATTTGATCATTGTATTCAATCATGGTCATATTGCGTCCGATTTCTTCTGTTCCTCCGAGTGGGATAACACGAATATCACCTTTTGCCAGTGGTGGTATGATTGCAGCTGGTGACGGTGCTGGACGTGATCCTGACGACGGACGATTGTTTTTAGAAAATGTAGTTTTATGATGAGGAGTAGGTGCTCCAGGTGATGTATTTGGTTTTTGTTCACGCCGTACATAGGGTTTATGATTCGGTCGTTTCACCCACGGAGTTCGTGGAACAGTGGTGTTAGGTTGTGGTGTTGTTTGCATAATAATTAGATATGTTAGCTTCTACTGACGATTAAATATATTTAGTATCGCATCAGTTTTTGTATACCAGAGCGAAATAGTATTAAGATAGTCAGTATTATGGGACAATGGGACAGGAAACTCTGGAATAGTGAGTGATTTTTTATGAATAATAAAATCAGCAGGATTATAGATAAAAATAGCGGGAAGGTTTTTTTGTAGAATAGATTTTATTTTTTCATAAGCCTCATCAGTTGTAGCAGTACTATGGTGTGAAATAACATATTCTAATTGTTTATCTAACTCAGTATTTTCATATCCTGATATATTTAATCCAGGATAATTTTTTTGACTGGAATGCCAATATGCATACAAATCAGCAGGTCGAGTTGCTGTATATCCGAATAATACAACTTGATAATCTCTCTTTGCTAATACAGCATGTTCAAAATCATTAATTTGGAATATTTCTAAATTAATTGTAATTCCAAGTGTCGCATAGTATTTTTTTAATTCAGTTGCTATTTTTTTAAATTCTGGATGATCTAATAATGTGAGGGTTATACTAAACTCACGATTTGTTCCATTTTCTTTCTTTTCATAGATGCCTGTTATTGTATTTTTCTGGTAGCCATTTTTTTTGAAATAGTTTGCAAGTTTTGCAATCTCAGCAGTACTGCCAGGTTTTAGTAATGTCGTAGTGGTAGTTGCTAGTGGTTCATATAATGGATATGCAGTCCCTCCTGTAATTGTAGTAACTAAGCCAGTTCGATCTAATGTGCTATTTAACAATGATCGTAATTCACCATCAATACTATTTTTAGTAGTATTGAAAAAGAGGGCAAAAACTTTAGCTGATGGTTTATTTTCTACGATAAGTGTATTTGGAATATTCATTGCCAGGATATTTTCATAGGTTCCATTGATAACTCCTCCATCTAAATCACCATTATTAATGAGTTTAATGTATTCAGTAACAGATGTTGTTGTTATTATTGTAATAGTACGAATATAAGGATTTCCCAATGCATATTTTTTAAATGCAGTTAGTGTGTAGGATTCTGGTATGCCAGCACTATTTGTTTTAATAGACTCTATTTTATATGGACCAGATCCAATAGGTGAGCTATTAAATGAACTCGCTAGCATTGATGTGTCGCTTTGTGATTCCCAAATATGTGCAGGAAGTATTCCAACAGTAGTCATTTTCAAGAAATCACCATAAGGTTGAGATAATTTCAAAATAATAGTATCTGCAGTAGTGTTCAGTTCTACTGTTCTCCATCCAGAATACTCAGGGAGATTACTCTTTTGTAATTGTTTATAAGTATATAATACATCATTAATTGTTAGAGGTTTTCCATCATGAAATGTGAGATTTTTTTTCAATGTAAATGTATACGTTTTTTCATCCGGTGATATTGTATAACTAGCTGCTAAATCAGGAATATATACATCATGAGAAATTTCTCGTACTAATCCTGAATATACTAATCGAACCATTTCTCGCTCAGAATCATTTTGAGCTAATAATGGATTAATAAAACGAGGTACACCAATCACTGCATGACGATAAGTTCCACCTGCCGCAGAAACATTGGTAAAAAAATTAATTTGTACAAGCCAAACCAAAAATAATAGAGATAGAAATAATCCCAGAGCAAATATACCTAAATAAACACGCTCACGAATACTTGATCCATAGCGGATATTGGTAATGGTATTAATAACATAAGAACGAAATGTGCGTATATTCATAGTAATGTACTCTACGAGAGAGTCTTAACTTGATAGAAAATACAAATCAGAGTAATTCACTAAAAAATAGCGAAACACTAAAATTACGTATTTAGTTATACGAATAGATTCAGTAATGATGCCACGATAAAAAGTATCGCAAGTACAAGAGTACTATAAAAGAGAATTTTTTCTCCACCTCTGCGGGTAAAACGAGTGGTTACGGATGAACCACCTCCAAAAGCTCCATCGAGCGAATCTGCTGATCTGCCGAGTAGTATTGATAACATGAGCAGTATTGATATACCAAACTGAAACCATGGCAATAACTGAGTAATCGTATTCATACCAACAGTATAGCATATTCTATTTTTTCACGCAAATAGTTTACCACTTGTCTATTTTGTATGACACTGGTATACTAATCTGGTATGTCACAAAACAACAATCATGATTCATTTGAACCTATTGCATCTGCATGGATGTATGTGTTCTTTATATTCTTTTTATTAGCGATTACGACTATTGGTTACGGATCATATCGATTATTATCAGAACCTGCAACCTATGCTAATGAGAGTTGGGAGAAAAATAAACAATTAGCAACTAATAATTCAGAAACAACTACTGATACAGCTACAGTACCTACTACAGAATTACCTAAACCTGAAACACCAGTAGAAACATCTACAGTGTCTACGGATACTACAACAACAGTCCCAGTAGCTGCTACATTAAAAGACGAGCTCACTGCAATCCAATCTAAAAACATTGTTCTAAAACAAGGTGATAAAGGTCCAGATGTAGCAACAGTTCAAAAATTCTTTAACCAGTATTATAAAACCACTACCAAAGTAGACAGCGATTTTGGTGCCAGTCTCACAACAGTAGTTAAAAAATTCCAGGGTTCACAAAAATTCCCAACAACGGGACAAATTGGACCTAAAACTCTCGCTGCAATGATTAGTTTTGCAAAATAATTATTTCAAAAAATCTTTGATTCGTTCAAGGATTTTTTGTTTATCAGTAATTGGATTAAACCAATTGATTTCAGTATTACGGCGAAACCAAGTCATTTGGCGTTTGCTAAATTGCCAGGTTTTTGTCGTGAGTAACTGTACAAACTCGTTTTCTGTAATTTGTTCTAATAGGTACATCAGTCCGTATCGGTATTCTAACCCAAAACGGTCCAGTTTTTCATCAGAAATTCCCATAATTCGTAATTGTTTTATTTCATCAAATAATCCAGGAATACGATTGATAATACGTTTCGTAATACGTTCGAGCATGGTTTCCTTGTCTAATTGTAATCCAATCCAGAGTGTAGGGTAGAGTAGTTGTTTGTTTGATTGGTCAGGAGCTATTTCATCGGTAGATGCTAATTCTATGGCTCGTATTAATCGCACAGGGTTAGATTGGTCTATGATTAGTAGTTTTTCAGGATTGAGTAATCGTAGCTTATTCTGTAATTCATCAATCGATAACAGTGCTAATTCACTGCGTAGTTTTGTATCAGGTAGTACAGCAGGGAATTGTATATCATATACCAGTGCATCGATATACAGTCCTGTGCCGCCACAGATGATGGGGGTATTACCTCGGGAAAAAATGCTCCGCATTTTTTCCCGAGCCATACCCTGAAAATCAACCACACTAAAAACCTCATCTGTTGGATTTGCAACATCGATCATATGATGAGCAATTCCACGCATTTCTGTTTCTGTGATTTTAGCACTCCCGATATCCAAGTTTTTATACACTTGGCGTGAGTCTGCAGAAATAATTTCGCAGGTAATACCGAGGTTTTCCTGACACCACAAAGCCGTCTCTACAGCGAGATCTGATTTACCAGTTGCAGTTGGTCCTGTGATGATGATAACACAATTCATAGATTGTAGTATAAGGATTTTGAGAAATTTGACAAGTTATATTTATAGTGATACTAAAAAGCATTTTCTTACGAAAATGCTTTTTAGCTTGTATGATCTTATTTATATGAATAAAAGATAAAATTATTTTTTACGTCTAAATAATTTCCAAACAATAACAAGGATAATAACTATTCCTAATCCTATCCCAATCATTGGAATAATTCCAGTATTAAACACTGGTAAATCTAATTGTGTTTCAATACTTTTTACGTACACCGGATTAACAACTAATCTTGTTGCTCCGTCTTTGGTAACATAATACGGAACAGTAACAGTTTTTTCACTAGCTGTTGCAGTGATATTGTATTTTGTAGCCTCTCCAAGAGTGAAACGAATCTCACCAGAATCATTAGTTACACCAGATGCATTAGCAGGTGATATAGAAACATTTGCATGTTGAGCAGGTTTACCTTGTTCATCAAGTACAACAACCGTAAGAGTTTGCATATCGTTTGTTGTTGATGGAGATACTACGGATGATTTTGTATCGATTGTTTTAGTCATATATGTATAAAGTATAGCATTATTTTTATTTATCATCCATTCGTCGACGTCGTAGGATAAATCCAATAAATAAAATCAGTAGTGTATAAATACTAATCCATATCCATGGGATAGTAGATGTTTTATTTTTTTCAAAATTATCTACTAGGATTTTTTTTACTGGTTGTGTTATATGAGAAGTCTTTGTTGGAGTGATTGTTACTATATTTTCATCGGAATCTATGTTTGGTATTTTTGGTGAACTAGTTATTGGGGCCTTTGTTATAGGAACAGTACTCGGTATAGTTGGAGGTATCGATGGAATAGTTTTTATGTTTGGAGCTGTTGTAGTAGGAGGTACAATACCTGATTGATAATTCAAAATACCACCACTACTTGATCCGCCACTACCACCAGTGTTTGTCGGTGGGGGAACGACAGAGGTTGCTGATGTAGAATTAACAGGACCTTGACCAATACTGTTTACTGCACTCACTCTAAAATCATAACTGAGATCATTTGTAAGACCTGTAACGGTAATCGTTCTCGCTGTTGAGATACTATCTGCAAAAACACTCCAATCTGAGTCAGAACTCAGTTTATATTCGATAACATAATCAATAATAGCACTTCCTCCGTTTGATGCTGGAGCATTCCATGACAAGCCAACCTGTGTATCTCCTGCTGATGCTGAAAGTGAGCTGATAGCGCCAGGTAGTGTAGCTGGCGTAACCGAATTGGTAGCTGAAGACGATTGTCCTGTTCCAATACTGTTGGTCGCTGTCATAGTAAACGTATATGCTGTACCATTCGTTAATCCTGTTACTGTAATAGGAGTAGTAAGACCTGTCCCTGTTAATCCACCTGGGTTTGATGTAGCAGTATAGCCAGTAATAGCGCTCCCACCATTTGACGATGGAATAGTAAACGAAACCAAAGCCTGAGCATTTCCCGCAGTAGCAGATAGGTCGGTTGGTGGATCAGGATAGGTCGCAACTGCTGTAAATGACTGGTATGCACTCGATGATTGGGAGCCATAAAAAACTTTTATATGAAAATAATAAACCCCTGGGTCTGCTACTGTTGAAGTAGCGGTAAAATCATAATTTTCTAATGAGTTAATTAGTTTTGCATTTGATCCACTAAAAACATCATCATTACCACCACATAGATTATCTACAGCATCAGTCACACACCAAGTATATTGATATTCATATTCAATTAAGCCTTCATTTGTGATTCGTATTGCTGTACCAATACTGGTATTAGTTAAATCAGTAAAACTTTGAATAGCTACTTGGGCTGGTTCACCAGGAGTGGCACTGACAGAGTTACTCACTACACTTGTGCCGATACTATTTACAGCACTCACTCTAAAATCATACGAGGTACCATTCGATAATCCAGTCACCGTAGTAAATGTATTAGTACTTGTTCCATCATTAAATTGTGCCCAGTTACCACCAGTAGTGAGTTGATATTCGATAATATAATCTGTAATGTTTGACCCTCCGTTAGAAGTAGGACTTGACCAAGTTAATCTAATACTACTACTTTTTACTTCAGCTGCGAGGTTAAGTGGTGCTGTTGGTGCACTTGGTAATGTTACAGAATCTGAAGGGTCAGAAGCTAAGCCAGAACCAACGTCGTTTGTAGCCACTACCGTAAAAGTATAGGCTGCGCCATTAGTTAGGCCAGTCACAACATGGGAAAGACTTGTTGAACCAGAATTAGAATCAGTACCGCCATTACTTGATGTTACTACATAGCCAGTAATTGCAGATCCACCATTAGATGAAGGAGCAGTAAAAGTTATCGTTGCTTGGGCATTGCCTGCTACTGCAGTAACTTGAGTTGCTTTACCTGGAGTAGTTGCGGGTGTTACAGAGCTCGATGAACTAGAATCTGTCCCCGTACCAGCTACGTTAGTTGCCTTTACAGTAAAAGTATAAGGCGTACCGTTAGTTAGGCCACCAATAGTAATTGGTGAACTACTGCCTGTTTGGGTAATTCCTGACGGAGTAGAAGTGACAGTATATTCGGTAATTGCAGAACCACCATTAAAACTCGGTGCAGAAAAATTAACCGTAACCTCTCCATTACCTCTCGTAACACTAGTAATCGTTGGTTGATCAGGAACTGTTCTCGGTGTACTACTAACTGCTGGAGTACTGGGACTTCCTTGGCCGGCAGTGTTAACTGCAGAAATTCTGAAATCATATGATAATCCATTTGTCAGACCAGTAACCGTTCCTGTAGTACTTGTTGATACTGTATCAGAAAAAACTGACCAGACAGTTGGCTCTGTCGCTAATTTATATTCAATAACATAATCAGTAACCGCTGAACCTCCATTAGAAGCTGGAGCACTCCAAGAGAGAGAAACTTGAGCATTGTCAGCAGTTGCTGAAACTGCTGTAGGTATACCAGGTGGAGCCGCTGGTGTTGCTGAATTTGATGCTCCTGATGCTGATCCAGTTCCAATTGCATTTGTTGCAGTTACGGTAAAGGTATATGAAGTACCATTAGTTAAACCTGAGACAATAATCGGAGATGTAGCACCAGTCCCAGTAAAACCTCCCGGACTTGAGGTGACAGTATATCCAGTAATTGTGCTCCCACCATTACTTGGTGAACTAAAAGCAACTGATACCTGACCATTTCCGGCGGTTGCTGTACCGATAGTCGGTGCATCAGGTACAGTCGCAGGAGTTGCTGATGTTGTGGTGCTTGAACTACCTTGTCCAATAGTGTTAACTGCCGAAACACGGAAATCATATGATAATCCATTAGTCAGACCAGTAACTATTCCTGTAGTACCTGTAGAAACACCGTCAGCAAAAGTAGACCAGGTCGTTGGTTCACTCGTGAGTTTGTAATCTATAACGTAGTCAGTAATTGCCGAGCCGCCATTATTTACTGGTGCTGTCCACGATAAGCTTATTTGTGTATTACCAGTAGTTGCTGTTAGCCCAGTTGGTGCATCTGGGGCAGTGATAGCTTCTTGGGCGGCTACTGAATAAAATGTAGTAGTAGAATTTTGGTTATTATATTCTGTTGTTATCCAGTTTGGAGCACGAACAATATTAGATATGCGAGCCTCATCAAAATATCCTCTATAATAACGACCACTACCAAATTGGTCGTGACCAATTTGCATTGGAACACTCGTAGTTGTTCCAACTGCACTACCATATCCCACTGAAGCATCCTGATTACCGTTTACATAAACTTTACCGCCAGATGTACTATAAACAGCTGTAATGTAATACCAACTCCCAGTTACTAATGTGTTTGTACCAGTTCCATCAATATTATTTCCTGCATTATTAACATACCATGCAAGTTTTCCATTAGACTTTAACATTATTTCAGAACCTGACGAAGCACCATATCTTCCCAAGAGTGTATTATAAGATTCGGTTGAACCAGTCCAGTTTATCCACATGCTGAGCGTTACGGCGTTATTAGTATTTATAGAATCAAACGATGAACTATCTGGAAATTCAATATGGTTTGTACCGCTCACGAGTTGTCCACCTGATCCTACTTTACTTGAAGCGGTTGGTGTCCATGTATTAACATTACTTGTATTAGCATTACTCGTTGAATCATATACTGTTGGATTTGTTCCAGTTTCTTTCAAGTGATGTACCGATACATAATTACTATCCCAAACATTCTGACTACCATAGGTGGAATTAGCTGTAGGCTCAGTCGCAGAGGGTTTACCATAATATATATAATAATAAGATGCATCAGAAATACTGTTTGCTTTGAACCAAAGCTCGCCAGCTGATGTTCCAGTATTAATCGCCACGACCTCTCTCGCCAGCTCTGTACCAGAACTATTAGTTACTCTGATATCACTACCGTCTGATTTTACATTACTCCAAAATCCTGCAGGTAGATTTGCAAGGTTTACATAGACTGGGAAATTAGTTTGTGTTGATGGAACTTGAGAGCTATTGATTGTAATTTTAACTCTATAACCATAAGATACATCCCACCAGGCATCAGTAGCGTAGGCCGTATGTATATTAACACCAAAAAAGTTCACCATAATAAATACAAAAACTAAAAAGGTTGAAAAAAACTTTTTTAATTTATCTCGTAGTAGTTTTTCACAAAGAAAATTTTCTCTATGTTTAATATTTCTTAAAAATGAAACAAACATGTATCTAGTATATCAATTTTTTCATCATATGAACACCTTTTTTGAGAATTTTTTAAACGGTTTTGTGCCCGGGAGAGGACTTG
>CAZYHU010000009.1:7896-14516 GCA_964647175.1 uncultured Candidatus Saccharibacteria bacterium | reverse complement strand
TGCCTGATGAACGATTTACTACGGTTAAACTGACTGTGCGACCAGAAACAATAAACGGTGACAGTATATCCTCAAATACTCATGATCGTGTACTGATAACCGTGACCAAGCCGAGCAATATTCGTTTTGGTGATCGAATAACTGTCCATGGTACACTAGAACAGATAGAACCATTTATTACTGATACAGGAATCAATTTTGCATATGATGAATATCTTGCAATCCATGATGTATATGGTTCGATGTACGAACCCAGTATTACAGTAGAAGGGAGAGATACTGGATTCCTCATAACAATCAGAACATGGTTACTGGACTTGCGATCGTATTTACGAAATAATCTCATGTCTGTTATTCCTATGCCAGAATCAGCATTGTTTTCTGGAATTATGTTCGGTGATCAGTCATTGTTTACCAGTGAAATGCTCGGATATTTTAGAACGACAGGACTCATTCATATTATGGTACTATCTGGATCTAATATTGCATTATTGGCATTATGGATTGGATTTTTCTTTCGATCGTTTGGATATCGGACAAAATATACTGCGATGATTATCGGTTCATTATTGTTTGTAATGATGACAGGATTTACTGCACCATCGGTGCGAGCGTGGATCATGCTCAGTATTGGATGTATGGGATATGTATTGGGCAGGAAAAACAGTATGTATCGAGTCATCGGACTGGTTATTTCTGTGATGTTTCTGATTAATCCAATCCAAGTCATTCACGACACATCGTTTCATTTATCACTGCTCGCAACCATTGGAGTATTGTTTTTAGCTCCAATATTGGCTGATTATATGGTACGGATACCAGAGCGTTTTGGATTACGAGAAGTAGTTTCGCAAACATTTGGCGTATCATTGCCGGTAATTCCGTATATTGCTGTTGTTATGGGGAGTTTTAGTCCAATTGGAATATTACTCAATATTCTCGTTGTTCCATGGATTGGATTACTGACTATCGGTGGATATGGATTAGTGATTATATCCTTGTTTTATAATGGTTTAGCGACAATACTGGGTTTTCCATTATACATTATTGCTCATAGTATTATTAGTATTGTAACGGTTATTGGTAATTATTTCCAAGTTATAATAGTACAACATATTCCAGTATTCTACGTGATTATTTTGTATAGTTGTATATTTTATTGGTTCTATCAGAAAAAAGGTAAATAATATAAACATAATATTTCACATTATGTCAATATGGCTTTTGTTTTCCGTATTGGTATATAATGGGTTTACTTGAATAATCAAGTGTGTTTATCAGATTAATGAAAATTAACACTATGAATAAAGCAATGCTCGCAGAAATGGTTCACGAAAAAATCGGAGGTACCAAGGTAGCTGCCGAAGAAATCGTTCAATCTATTTTTGACGCTATTACTACTAGTATGAAAGCTGGTAATGATGTATCAATTGCAGGTTTCGGAATCTTTTCTGTTACTAAAAAAGCAGCTCGTATGGCTCGTAATCCTAAAACAGGAGAACAAGTTCCAGTAGCAGCTAAAAATGCTCCAAAGTTTAAACCTGGAAAAGCATTAAAAGACGCAGTAAACTAGTTTGAATTATTGGTAATGAGAACTGAGACCCTCAAAACCAACAACAAAACACGCGTGGGCTTCGCCCACGCGTGTTTTGTTGTTCTAAATTGTGATACTTGTATATTCTGATATAATAAATATATGAAACATAAAAAACCACTACTCATTGGAAATTGGAAAAATCAAATCACCAGCATTACCGGTGCTGAAAAATTATTTACAACAATTTCAAAAAAACTCATACCCTTTAAAAACTTGGAAACAATTATTTGTCCTCCAATGATCTATGTTGGATTACTGGGAAAATCAGTAATTAGTCGTAATGTTGTATTAGGAACACAGGGATTAATAGATGTAAGTAAATCAGTACAAACAGGTCTCATAACCAGAGAAATGGTATTTAATAGTCGCGCCAGATATATCATCATAGGACATTCAGAAGAACGAGCCAGAGGAATAACTGATAATGAAATTCGTGAAAATGCACTCTGTATATTACAACAACCACTGATTCCTATTATTTGTATCGGAGAAACATCGCGTGATAAAAATCATTTATATTTTGAGGTAATACAAAATCAATTAGCAATTTTGTTTAAAAAGTTTGGAGTAGAATATATGTCGCGTATTGTTATTGCGTATGAACCTGTTTGGGCTATTGGTAGTAATGCAAAACGAACATGTACACCAGATGAATGTAAAATAATGATTGCATTTATCCGTAAAACACTGCTTGATTTAAAATACGATATAAAACTCGTTCAATCAATTCCTATTGTATTTGGTGGATCAGTTGATGTTGATAATGCACAATCGTATATTACAACAGGCGGTGCAGATGGATTACTCGTAGGACGAGCCAGTTTAGATGCAAAGACATTTATTTCAATTGCAAATAAAATAAACCAAGTAAAATAGTACATATAACAAACAGGCGGAATCAAAGATTCCGCCTGTTTGTGTGTTGATTATATAGTACTATGTATGATATACTTTCATAAATTTAAAAATTTAATAAAAAATAGAAAATCATGAAAAACTTAATTCTTATGTTTTGTTTGGTTTGTACTACGCTAGTCCATGCTCAAACGACTTTTATCAGGCAGACAAAGCCGGGAAATGAACAACCTATTATAGTTACTCCATATAATTGGAAGTTTATTACACTAGATGATGTTATTAAAAATACACAAGTTCATTTCTATGTGTACGATAATAACATGTACTGGGTAGTTGTTCTTCCCAGATGTATAGAAAACCTTGCTGAGGAATCATATCCAGAGGAAAGTAATTTCCCTATCAAGTTTTATTTGAAAAAAGGACAAACAATTCTTAAAACTGTTGATTATTCGGAAATTAATCCGAATAAATGTAAAATCACTTGGTCGTTACCAGTTGCAGATGATCGTGATGATTATGATTTTTTTCAAATACTTGGAGTTGATAGTAATGGTAAAGAGCATATACTCTATACTGATTAATCTCCATCAAAATAATTTAAAAACCGTTACAGTATGTAACGGCTTTTTTGATAAAAAAATAAAACATAAAAAAAGACCCAAGTGGTAAATGTCCGTAAACATCTACCACCATCGGGCCCTTGGGGTTTCCCCCTAAACACACAACTTATGAAAAAAACATAAATACTATAGCACATATGAAATATAAAGCAAGTTTTTAAGTGTGATATACAGATAGATATAGATATATTGACATATATTCATTTTTATGTATAATGGTATACAAATAAATCTACATAAAAATGAAACAAAAAATAAAATTTCTAATGGGTATTCTTATATTAGGTACCTTAACAGTAAATGCACAGGGTCGCTGTGGTAAAAATTCTACAGCAATCCCTGAAAATAAGATTATCGGCTCTCTCGTTATGAGAGATTTCGATAAAAACATTTTTTTTGAGCGAATACAGGCTCGCTATCTATTACCGATAATTCCAGTCTCCATTATGGTTGATAGAAATATCATCCGTGAATTTACGACAATTTCTGCGGGATATACCCATAGAGAAAGTCATAAGTATTCTAAAAATAGCTGGAGCATTACTCCATATATTGGAATAAGCTTTATATCAGATTCATTATTGATAGGTAATAACCTGTCGGGTGAATTTATGATTAATACACCTAATACGTCAGCACATGGTGGCTCATCATTCCTTTTCCAAAATGAGCAATGGTATACTCATGTAGAATTACGCTATACCCATCTGGGTAACAGTGCAGACGGATTGCTTTTTGCTGAATTTTGGAGAAGCGTAGAAAGAAAAATGGCTATCGGATTTGGAGTTCAAGTCAATTCTTTTGTACATAATCTATGGGTCAAGGATCCACAGAGAATGTATAGCGACTGTACTTTTTCTGTAAAATTCCAGTACAATATTAATTGTTATGTTGGAATGCGAGGAAGTTTTGATATGAACTACAACTCATATGAGAAAAAAAGACTCGGTGGAATCCAAATTGGAGTGGTAATTGGGATTCCATATTACAGGAAATTTTACTAATCAATTAAATACAAAAAGGCGGAATCTCTGATTTCGCCTTTTGTTGTGTTTGTTTTATTTGATTATTTACTACATCTATGATAGAGTATCGTGTATCTATTGGTACTTGTGCTTATAAACCTTGTCACCAGTAATTTTATTACTCTTTATTTTCAATGTATTTTTATGAATCGTCAATTTTCACTACAAAAAACCAGAAACTTTGGTATTATTGCCCACATCGATGCTGGTAAAACAACAACCTCTGAGCGTATTTTGTTCTACACAGGTATGTCACACAAAATCGGTGAAGTACACGACGGTTCAGCTACGATGGACTGGATGGAACAAGAAAAAGAACGTGGTATTACCATTACTGCGGCTGCAACTACCTGTTCATGGACTCCTACCTATGACAAAGAAAATAAAGATCTCAATCATCGATTTAACATTATCGATACTCCTGGGCACATTGACTTTACTATTGAGGTTCGTCGATCATTGCGTGTACTCGATGGTGCAGTAGTGGTATTTGACGGTGTAGCCGGAGTAGAACCACAATCAGAAACAAACTGGCGTTATGCAGACGAAGGAAACGTTCCTCGTATTTGTTTTATTAACAAAATCGACCGTACCGGAGCGAGTTTTGAACGATCATTTCAGTCAATTCTCTCTCGTTTAACGAAAAAAGCCGTACGATTCCAAATCCCAATCGGAGAAGAAGAAAACATCACTGGAGTAATTGATCTATTAGAGAAAAAGGCTTATCATTTCGAGGGAAATATGGGAACAACAGTTACCGAGGTTCCAATTCCAGAAAACTTGAAATCAGATGTTGAAAAATACCATGCTATTTTGGTTGAAAAAATCGTAGAAAACGATGATGCTATGATGATGGAATTCCTCGATGGAAAATTAGAATTCCCATTAGCAGATTTGAAAGCCGTAGCCCGCAGAGCAACTATCGCTAATACATTAGTTCCAGTATTTACTGGTACAGCGTTGAAAAACAAGGGTGTACAGCTCGTTCTCGATGCTGTGGTAGATTATCTCCCATCACCGCTCGATATCCCAGCTCCAAAAGGAATTCATCCAGATACAGGTGAGGAAATCTCTCGCGAAGTAAACGATACAGCGCCATTGGCTGGACTTGCTTTCAAGATTGCAACCGATCCATTCGTAGGACAACTTGTATTTTACCGTATTTATTCAGGAACATTGGACGCTGGATCATATGTATTAAATACCAGATCAGGTAACAAGGAACGCATCGGACGAATCTTGCGTATGCATGCGAACGAACGCGAAGAAATCAAACAAGCCAATGCAGGAGATATTATTGCACTCGTAGGGGTTAAAGACGTTAAAACGTCAGATACTCTCTGTGATCCTGCAAATCCTATCATCCTTGATGAAATTAAAATCCCAGAACCAGTAATCAGTTTGAAAATCGAACCAAAAACTAAAGCCGATCAAGAAAAAATGGGTATGGCATTGAACCGTCTCGCTGATGAGGATCCAACATTCCGTATTGCAACCGATCCTGAAACAGGAGACACCGTAATCTGGGGAATGGGAGAATTACACCTCGACATTATCGTAGATCGTATGAAACGAGAATTCAATGTAGAAGCCAACACAGGTCGCCCACAAGTAGCCTACAAAGAAACCATCACCAGTTCTGCTGATGTTGAAAACAAATATGTTAAACAATCAGGAGGAAAAGGACAATACGGACATGTTAAAATGCGTATTTCACCACTGGATTACTCTATTGCAGTAGAAGACCTACCAAAATCTGCTAAACGAGTAAACGGACTTGAATTCCATAACAATATCAAGGGAGGAGTAATTCCAAACGAATTCATCCCAGCTGTTGAAAAAGGAGTTCGTGAAGCCATGGGACGAGGAATTCTCGCTGGGTATCCAATGGTAGATTTGAAGGTTGATTTATATGATGGATCATCTCACGATGTGGATTCAAGTGAAATTGCGTTCAAACTTGCTGCAATGCAAGCCGTAAAAGAAGCCGTAGAAAAAGCTCGTCCAGTATTGCTCGAGCCAATGATGGCCGTTGAGATCACTGTTCCAGAAAAATTCCTCGGAGATATTACAGGAAACGTTTCATCTAAACGAGGTCAAATCGAAGGAGTAGATGATCGTGAAATGGTTAAAACAATTCGTTGTATTATTCCATTGTCAGAAATGTTCGGATACATGAGTAGTCTCCGTTCTATGACTGAAGGTCGTGGAATGTTCTCAATGGAATTCTCTCGTTATGATATTGTTCCACAAAACGTTGCCGATGAAGTTATCAAATCTCGAAAATAGTCTTAATTTTCAAGGTTTATCGTAACAATTTATAAAAACAGGGAAAAGCAAAGCTTTTCCCTGTTTTTATATGTCCTTTTTCTTGACTTATTTTCCAAAAACTGCTAGATTACTTGGGTTTATTAGTAATAATCGCGGGAACTATATATCGCCAGTATCATGCAACATATCGTTATTTTATAACGGTTCCGTGACGCTGAGTATATACTACTGCATAAACATTATATGGCC
>CAZYHU010000009.1:0-7886 GCA_964647175.1 uncultured Candidatus Saccharibacteria bacterium | reverse complement strand
GATTTTGATCGTTCAAAACCTCACGTAAACGTGGGAACAATTGGACACGTTGACCACGGAAAGACTACGTTAACAGCGGCTATTTTGAACGTGCTTGCACGTGAAGGAAATGGCTATTCAGCTAAACTTGTTGGTATCGATGGTATCGACAAAGCCCCAGAAGAAAAAGCACGCGGAATTACTATTGCCCTCTCTCACAACGAGTATGAAACTCCAACTCGTCACTATGCACACATCGATGCACCAGGGCACGCGGATTACATTAAAAACATGATTACAGGAGCCGCTCAAATGGACGGTGCGGTAATCGTGGTAGCAGCTACTGATGGTGCGATGCCACAGACTCGTGAGCACATCCTCCTTGCAAAACAAGTAGGAGTACCTCAAATCATCGTATTTCTTAATAAATGCGATATGGTTGATGACGAAGAAATGCTTGACTTGGTTGAAATGGAACTCCGAGAAATCCTTTCTAAAAACGGATATGATGGAGACAATGCTCCAATCATCCGCGGATCAGGACTTAAAGCTCTCGAATCTAAAGACAATTCAGATCCATATGCTCAAAAAGTATTGGAACTCGTTAAAGCTCTCGATACTTACATTCCTGAACCAGTTCGTGAACTTGATAAACCTTTCCTCATGCCTATCGAAGACGTTTTCTCTATCGAAGGACGTGGAACAGTAGTTACCGGTAAAATCGAACGAGGAATCATCAAAGTAGGTGAAGAAATCGAAATCGTAGGTATTCATGACACAGTTAAATCAACTGTAACAGGAGTAGAAATGTTCAACAAACAACTACAACAAGGACAAGCAGGAGACAATGCAGGAATTCTACTTCGTGGAGTTAAGAAAGACGACATTACTCGTGGTCAAGTTCTTGCTAAAACAGGATCTGTTAAACCTCATACAGAATTCGAATGTGAAATTTACGTACTCAAGAAAGAAGAAGGAGGACGTCATACACCATTCGTGGATGGATACAAACCTCAATTCTACGTTCGTACAACTGACGTAACAGGAGAAGTAAAACTTGCTGAAGGAACTCAAATGGTTATGCCAGGAGATACTGTAACAGTAACAGTTAAATTACTTGCTCCTATTGCTCTCGAAGATAAACAGCGATTCGCTATCCGAGAAGGAGGTAGAACTGTCGGTGCTGGTGTGGTAACAAAAATAATTGCGTAAGTTTAATACTTGCAACACAACACTATGGCCGATATTAAAAAAACAGGTACAGAACCGCGACTACGAATCCGAGTTCGTGCGTACGAGAGTAAAATCCTCGATGCTTCTATTAAACAAATTATGGAAGTAGCAGTACGTTATGAAGCCGAAGTTCGTGGACCAGTTCCATTACCAAATGAGATTAAAAAATATACCGTAAACCGTTCGACATTCGTACACAAGGACGCTCGTGAACAATTCGAAATACGCGTACATAAACGTCTCATCGATATTATGAACCCTACTCCTAAACTGGTAGAGGCTCTCCAAACATTAAATCTCCCTACAGGGGTAGAGGTTGATGTTAAAATGACTGCATAATGCACTCTGGTATTTAATCATTGCGTCTTATCAATAATTGGTACTCGAGAAAAAGTAATTACTTTTTCTCGTAATAATTCAAATCTTGAATTATTACGAGAGAGATAGTAATTATTATTATGCTTTCTTATTATTAAAACTAGATCATGTTGTAGATGAATTAGATTTCATTTCTTGTATTGTTTCTTTTTCCCTGCAGAACTACTTTTTTTGTTCCTTCGCATTCGCTGCGTCCACAAAAGAAAGTGTTCTTACGGGAAACAAAACAATATAGACGGAATCTAATGCTATATATAACCACTGATAAGATAATGCTACCCATATGAAATTTATTTTAGGAACAAAAATGAGTATGACACAGTTTTTTGATGAAAACGGTCACGCTCAAGCTGCAACTATGATTTCTGTTACTCCGGCAACAGTTACTCAAGTTAAAACAGCAACAGGCCCAGATGGTTATGATGCAGTTCAAATCGCATCAGGAACTAAACGAGAGAAAAATATAACAATGCCAGTTCGTGGTCACTTTGGTGATTTAGGAAATTTCCGTTATGTTACAGAATTTATTCCAGAATCAGTATCAGACTACACTCGTGGTCAGGTAATTGATGCAAGTATTTTCTCTGCAGGTGATATCGTTACCATTGCAGGTATCTCAAAAGGTAAAGGATTCCAAGGAGTAGTAAAACGTCATGGATTCCACGGAGGACGACGCAGTCACGGACAAAAACACTCTGAACGTGAACCAGGATCAATCGGAGCCGGAGGAATGCAACGCGTAATGAAAGGAAAACGCATGGCAGGACGTATGGGATCTGATCGTGTCTCTATTAAAAACTTGAAAGTCCTCATGGTCGACACAGGGCATAATGTTATGATTATCAAAGGTGCACTCCCAGGAAAACCTGGAACACTTCTTGAAATCGTTAGTTAAAATTATATGGAAACAATTAATGTAAAACTCTATACAGCTACAGGAACTGATGCAGGAACTGCTAGTTTACCTGAATATATGTTTGGTACTCCTTGGAATGCCGATCTCGTACACCAGGTAGTAACCGGTATGCAGGCTAACGCTCGTCAGAACAATGCCAGTACCAAAGACCGTGCCCAAGTCCGCGGAGGAGGTAAAAAACCTTGGCGTCAAAAGGGAACAGGTCGTGCTCGTCATGGATCTAATCGTTCACCAATATGGCGTGGAGGAGGAATCACTCACGGACCAAATGCAAAACGAGATTTCAGTGTTAAAATCAACCGCAAGATGAAAATCAAAGCCTTGTTTACTACACTCTCTCAAAAACTTGCTGATGAAAAAATCATTTTCGTAAACGATTTATCAGTTACCGAAATGAAAACTAAACTTGCTGCTCGTGTTATGAGTGACCTTGCAACTATTCCAAATTTTGCAACGCTCAATACTGAAAATGCAAACAATGTACTCATCCTCGTTCCAGAACGAACTATGGCTATTGCTCGTTCATTCCGTAACTTGCCACAAGTAACTGTCAAAGAAACTCGCACGGTGAGTCCACTTGATATCTTGAAATATCGATACATCATTATCGAAAATCCATCTGCATCAGTAGATATTCTCTCATTAAAAACCAATGCAGCCGAAGTAGCAACTGCTTAATTACTATTATATGAAAAAAACTATCGTAACGGGTGATATTCGCCCAGAATTGACAGGGATTATCATTAATCCAGTAGTGAGTGAAAAAACAGCATATGGTGCAGAGAAAAATACCTATACATTTATCGTAAATCCTAAAGCTAATAAAACTACGGTTAAACGAGCTATTACTGCGATTTACAAGGTAACACCTACTGCAGTAAATATGATTACTAATAAATCTCAACGAGTATTCGTTCGTGGACGTATTGGTCAATCTAAACTCACTAAAAAAGCTATGGTAACCTTGAAAAAAGGTGACACCATCGAATTAGCTTAATATTATTAATTTATACAGACAGCAAAGTTTAAACATATCTCATTAAATTATATAGTTTAATGAGATATGTTATTCAGTTATTGTCTCATACACCTATGAAAGTATATAAACCAACATCTGCAGGGCGTCGTAATATGACGGTTGTAACGTATAAAAATGTTCTAACAGCATCAGCTCCCTATAAACCACTCACTGTGGGGATTAAAAAACATGGAGGACGTAATAATCAGGGTCGTGTAACTGTTCCACACCAAGGAGGAGGAAACAAACGATCATACCGTATTATCGATTTCAAAATGGACAAGAAAAACATCCCAGCAAAAATCGAAACGATTGAATACGATCCATTCCGAACAGCATTCATCGCACTCGTATGTTATGCCGATGGAGAACGCCGTTATATGGTTCTCCCACAGGGATTATCAGTCGGAGATACAGTTATCGTAGCTGCTGATGCACCACTGAAACCTGGAAACCGATTACCAATGCGCAGTATTCCTGTTGGAACATTGATTTACAATATCGAGATTAAACCTCTCGGTGGAGCAAAAATGGTTCGTAGTGCAGGAGCTCATGCATCAGTAGCCGCTCATGATAACGGAAAAACACAAATCAAACTCCCATCAGGAGAAGTTCGTATTGTTTCTGATACATGTTGGGCAACGATTGGTTCAGTTTCAAACTCTGAATACCAATTAGCTAACCGCGGTAAAGCAGGACGATCTCGTTGGCTCGGTATCCGTCCAACCGTTCGTGGATCAGCAATGAACCCAGTGGATCACCCACACGGAGGAGGAGAAGGACGCCAAGGAATTGGACTTCGTCGAGGACCTAAAACTCGTCACGGAAAACAAGCCTACGGAGTTCGTACTCGTAGTCCGAAAAAATATTCTAACTACGCTATCGTTACTCGTCGCAAGACAAAACGATAAGACTAATTTAAAAAGCATTTCCTCACGGAAATGCTTTTTAAATTAGTCTGTTTATAGTATACTGTACTTATTATGGATTGGGGCACTCAGAGAAAAACAAAAATCATCGTAATTATTGCGTTATTAGCTTTTAGTGGTATTGGTTTTTTTGTCTATCAAACATTTTTTAATGTACCACAGACTTGTTTTGATAGAATACAAAATCAAGACGAACGAGGTATTGACTGCGGTGGTGTATGTGAACTCATGTGCGTGAATGATGTAACACCATTACTCGTACTTTGGCAACGACCAGTATTAGTCAGTGGAGATGTATATAGTGCTGTTGTCTATGTAGAAAATCAAAATAAAAATGCGGGAATAAAAAAATTAGAATATGAAATAAAATTATACGATGATAAAAATATTCTGGTAGGAGCTCCTATCTTGGGAACTACATTTATTGGTCCACTTCAGAAAAAGGCAATTATTGAAACAGGTATTGTTGTAGGTAATCGTATTCCAAAAACAGTATTTACTACATTTAATAAACCAATCATCTGGTCTAAAACAACAGGAGATCAAAATAATAATTATTTACAATCTACCAATGAAACCATTAGTGATAGTGCAACATTTCCTAAACTTTCAGCATTAATCACCAATACTCATAACCGTACAGATTACCATGATTTATCAGTTATTGCATTGGTGTATGATACTATTGGTAATATTATGGGTGTCAGTAAAACAACTGTAGATACATTACCACACAATACATCAGAAACAGTCTATTTTACATGGCAACGACCATTTGCGTCACCTGTCGGAACTGTCGAAGTCTTGCCATTAGATAATCCATTTACTCAATAAAATATATGCAACGTTCACTCGGTTTATATATGCTTATTGGGAGCTTATTACTAATTTTTAGTTTTAGTTTAATCACGTTGTTTTCATTTTCTGGTACAGAGATGGTGTTTTGGAAACAATTTGGATGGATTATTTTTTCACTCCTCATACTCTACATATGTTCTCGTATGCCATATGATTTCTTGAAAAAATCATCAATGACAACAGTACTCTATGGTATAGGAATATTGTTATTGATTGCAGTACTCATTATTGGTAAAGATATCAAAGGAGCTCAAGCATGGATTGATTTTGGATTTTTCTCACTACAGCCTGCAGATGTAATGAAATTTTTCTTTATCATTATAATGGCAAAATATCTCGCTCGTCGTCATGTTGAAATTGCTGATATGAAACATATCATTATAACATTTTGTTATATGATTATTCCTGCAGGATTGATCTTACTTCAGCCTGATTTTGGTTCGGTGCTTATATTCGGAATTATATGGTTTTTTATGTTATTATTTGCAGGGATTTCTCGGAAACACCTGTTAATTTTAACAAGTATAGGCATTATTACGTTTGTTGGGTTATGGTCTTTTGTGTTTAAACCCTATCAAAAACTGCGTATTATTAATTTCATTAATCCATCAGCTGATATTCGTGGTTCTGGATATAATGTAAATCAGTCTATGATTGCTATTGGATCAGGACAATTAATAGGTAAAGGTTTTGGATATGGAACACAGTCACGACTAAACTTTCTCCCTGAATATAAAACAGATTTTATTTTTGCAGCATATGGTGAAGAGTGGGGATTTATTGGGATTATACTCCTGTTAGGGTGTTATCTTACTATTATATTGTTTTGTATTAATACAGCACGATATGCAAAGAGTAATTTTGAAAGTCTGTTTACACTTGGGGTTGCATTACTCCTCTTGGGGCATATTACAATTAATGTTGGTATGAATATGGGTATTATGCCTGTTACAGGGATTCCATTGCCATTTATGAGTTATGGAGGAACACATATTCTCATTGAGTGTATTATGATTGGTATTGTTATTGCGATACATGCTAATACTAATGCGTCTCATAAAAATGATTATCATACTGAATTTACTGCATTATCTGCTGATTTACGCTAATAAAACGCACTTGAACATTAAACCGTCAAGTGGTTTTTTAGTCTGGGTGTGATATAGTATCCCTATTATGATTATTATAACAATGATGAAAAAATTATTTACCAGCATAAAATCTCAGATACATACCCACAAGCATCAATTATTAGCAGTGGGAATTATCGGACTTGGAATTATTGGTGGACATTTTATATACACTTCAGAGCTAAATAAAACCAAACCCTTTCAGTTGGGATTGGATTTATCAGGTGGAGCTAAATTAGTTTATGTTGCAGATACCAGTAATCTGGCAAAAGCTAGTTTAGAAGAATCACTAAACTCTCTCCGTGATTTACTAGAGCGACGTGTAAATACGTTTGGTGTTTCTGAACCGATTGTTTCTCGCGAAACTGTTACTACATTAACCAATAAAGAACACCGTATCAATATTGAATTACCTGGTGTTACAGACTTGAAAAAAGCAGAAGCAATGATTGGTCAAACTCCAGTACTGGAATTTAAAATAGAAAATCCAAACTTTGATCCAAATGCAATCAAAAAAGGATTTACTATTACACCAGAAATGATTAAAAATGGAAAAATAGATTTATCCAACGCAATGTCAGGAAATGAACAATTTACTGCAACAGAATTAACTGGACGATTTTTGTCACGATCTACATTACAATTCGATGGTCAAACAGGACAGCCAGTTGTAGCATTACAGTTTGATGCAGAAGGTTCAAAATTGTTTGAAAAAATAACCGGAGATAATATAGGTAAAAGAATTGCTATTTATCTTGATGGTTCTATAGTTTCTGCACCAACTGTCAATCAAGCAATCACAGGAGGTCAGGCAATTATTTCAGGAGATTTCACTCCAGAAGAAGCAAAACTATTAGTAGGACGATTAAATTCTGGAGCATTACCTGTTCCTGTTTCGCTCATTGCTACTGATTCAGTTGTTGCTACTCTGGGATCAGCTGCAGTATCTGCAGGTATGTATGCAGGTCTTATTGCGATCATATTAATCGGTGGATTGTTATTAGTATGGTACCGATTACCTGGTTTTATTGCTGTGGTATCACTTGGACTCTATGCAGTAATTACATTATTGGTTTTTAAAACACTACCAGTAACATTAACCGCTGCTGGAATTGCAGGATTTATTATCTCGCTCGGTATGTCAGTAGATGCAAATATTCTCATATTTGAACGTATGCGAGAAGAGCGCGCAGCAGGTAAAACAGTCACAGATACCATCACACTCGGTTTTGATCGTGCATGGACATCTATTCGTGATGGTAATCTCACCAGTATTATTACATCAGTAGTATTATATTCATTTGGAACTACACTCATGCAATCATTTGCTGTATCGTTTGGATTAGGTGTTATTATTTCATTGTTTATTACTTGGTTTACTATTCGCATATTATTACGAGCTATACTCCCAAACAATCCTGGCAAGATCATGAAATTCCTATCAG